>JAHJVW010000084.1 GCA_018828585.1 Bacteroidota bacterium | reverse complement strand
CAACGGTACCGAGGGTTCGAATCCCTCTCTCTCCGCCGATAAGACATCAAAAAAAAACACCAAAAATGCTGTAAATCATTGATTTACAGCATTTTTTGTTTAAAGGAAAACCTCAAAAAAACCAAATAATCACCTATTTCTGGTGGCCCATTGGTGCCCCAGCACCCATTTTAAAACTGGGGCACCAGAAAGCTTATAAATTACTGTAATTCAGGTTGTTTAATGCTTAAACATCTTGATTTTCAGGGCGCCAAAAGTTATTTTTATTCATCTAAAAGCGATTATGATGAACAAGACCCTTGTACTGCTCTTCTTTCTGAAGCGTTCTAAAACCAACCAAAAAAGCCTATCACCATTATATTATCCTTAAATAAATTGGTGATGGGCTAGAAATGTAAGCCTTTGGTGTTTTTAGAAAGAAATATAATTGAATAAAATTACTCATGATTTTAAAATTAGTGTTAAACAAAAATACTTTTGCAGCTAACCAAAATCAAGATGTGTAACGATTGAACAGGTTAATAATCAAATTTTTAATACCCTAATCGAGAGTCTTTTAATCGAGAGCCAATGACTCTCGATTTATATTCGATTATAATACGAATATTTGAATGTTTCACCATTCTTTTAAAAAAAATAAGCCTACAATCATTTGATTTGCAGGCTTTAATGACTTATGATAATCTTTTCAGCGGAGAGAGGGATTTTTACATTATCAATCCACCTATGATTATCAATGTCTTATGTATCAATATCATAAATAATGACATCTAATAGGGCACCTATAAAACAGGACACATAACGCTATTCTTAATTTAACTAAAACTATAAACATTTATTCGATATTCAAAACACATTTTACAGTTTATAATTTTTAAAAAAGAGCAAAAGTTTGATATTGTCGCTTATTTTCTTTTAAATCTATAAAAACATTAAGGTTTTAAAAATTGACAAATTCCATATTCTCTTGATTATTCCATATTCTGTAATTATCACGAAATTGTTCTTATTCAAAGCTTTAAACAGTGTCTAGGTCATTAATTTAAAAAGCAATTCTATCTCTGATTCAAATTCAGCATAGACTTTTTCCATTTCTAAAGCATTAAAAATTTCTATTTCTTCTAATTCCTTAGCCATTTTTGTGAGGATTGACAAGCCAGCAGTAGAGGCTGTACCTTGTATTTTATGTCCCAAACGATGTAATCCTTCCAAGTCCCTTTCCTGAATCAATGATTTAAGCTTTTCCAGAGATACTTTTAATTGTGTGACAATGACGCTTTTTATCTCATTTAGAATTTCATCGTCGTCCTCATAATACATTTTTAAGTTTTGGCTATTAAAATGCTCAAGCATATTTTCATCTTTATTCTTTAAAGTGGATGTGTCTGGCTTTAGTATAGGCTGTTTGTGCTCTTTATCTTTATTTAACCATATTTCTAACATTTTAAATATAGTTTCCTCTACAATGGGCTTTACAATAAAATCATCCATGCCTGCCTCCATACACTTTTCTCTTTCTCCTTTTACATTTCCAGCTGTTAGAGCAATAATGGGTACATGCACAGTACTTTCCAATAGTCTCCATTTCTGAGTGGTTTCATAACCATTCATTTTAGGCATTTGAACATCCATAAAAATTAAGTCAAATGGTCCATTTTTAAAATTTTCTAGGCATTCTATTCCATCTTTTGCTTCAGTAATTTCAGATTCAGGTAATGTTCTTTTCAAAATTGTTTTGGCAAGAAGCATGTTTACCTCATTGTCTTCTACAATCATGATTTTGAAGGCGTCTTCAAGTTGATGGATTGAAGGAAGTGTCTGATTGTCATCTGAATTCTCCTCCTTTAGGTTCAAATGTGATAAAGCATGATAAATATCTGGTGTTTTTAGAGGTTTCACCAAACGTTGACAGATTTGCAATTCCTTGCATTTTCTAAATATCCCAGCATCATCCGAAGAGCTATGAAATAGAATGATGGGCTGCTCATCATGGCTAGGATAAAAGCTTTCTCTAATTTTCTTTACGGTTTCCAGCCCATCCATAAAAGGCATATGATAATCCATAAAAATTACATCAAATTGTTCGGCTTCTGCCAACAACTGCAAAGCTTCAAAACCACTTTTTGCTTCCACAGTTTTAATTCCATGTAATTCTAGCATTTGTGTGATGATTTTTCTGTTATTTTCATTATCATCCACTACTAATACTTTGCTTATTTCAGCGATGTTTTCCCAGATGGTTTCTTCCCCTGTCTCCGTTTTAAAGATGACATCAAAATAGAAGTAACTGCCTACTCCTAAAGTGCTTTCCAACTGGAGTTTACTATTCATCATCATAAGTAGTTTATTGGAAATGGTAAGACCCAAACCTGTTCCACCATATTTTTTTGTTGTAGAAGAATCTTCCTGAGCAAAGGCTTCGAAGATTTTTTCCTGCTTGTCTTGCTTAATTCCTACACCAGTATCTCTTACCCCAAAACGAAAAGTAATTTGATCTTTATCTGTTGCCAAAACTTCTATTTTAAGTTCTATTTCTCCTTTTTCAGTAAATTTAGCGGCATTCCCCAGTAGATTGATCAGGATTTGCTTTAACCTAATTGCATCTGCCCAAATAAAACGGGGACAATCAGGTGAAACATTCAATAACATCTCTAGCTTTTTAGCCTGAATCTGATGATTGATGATATCTGATGCCTGTGAGCCAATTTCAAATAAATCTGACTTTTCAATATCTAACTCAAGCTTTCCGGCTTCAATTTTTGAGAAGTCTAAAATGTCATTGATGATATTCAACAGTGCATTGGCCGACTGGTTTACGATAGATAAGTACTGAAGCTGTACCTCATTCAGTTTTGTTTTTAAAACTAAATCAGTAAATCCAATCACTCCGTTTAGTGGGGTTCTTATTTCGTGACTCATATTTGCCAAGAACTCGGATTTGGCAACGTTTGCTTCCTCTGCCTGCAGTTTAGCAACTTTCAACTCTTCTCTTTGTAGAATGATTGGAGTGATGTTTTGGGTAAACATCATCATTCCTCCAATTTCACCGTCATATTTATACCATGGTCTCATCTCCCAAGTGATATATTGTACACTGTCACTCCCAGCCTGTTGAAAGGTATCCTCCTCTTTTCTTTCAATGGCGCCATTTAATATATGCTGATGCCTTAAATGCCTATCCTCCTCCAGGTTTGGAAATATCGTATAATGAGAAACGCCTATCACCTGTTTGTTTGTTAGCTGGTAGTCTTCTATCCATTTTCTGCTGACCGCGATATAGTTCATGTCTTTGTCTAACATAGCTACCGCGGCAGGTGCATGTTCTACAAAGGCGGATAATCTTGCCTTTTCTGTAATGAGGGCATGCTCAATTTTCTTTCTTCGGGTGATATCAGTAGCAACCCCTAAGTAGCCAATCACTTCATGATCCGCACTTTTAATGGCGGTAATAACCAAAGTAACGGTAAGCTTTGAGCCATCTTTCTTAATATATGTCCATTCTCTTTCTTCTTCACCTTTTTTCTCTGCCAAGGTGGAAAAAACCTTAAAGCCTTCTATTTTTTCTCCTAACTCCGCACTTAATTCTTTGCTTCTATGCTCTATTTCGCCGAGTTCATGAATAATGGAAGGGTTATGCTTACCTATCATTTCTTGGGCAGCATATCCCAATAGTAACTCCGCACCTCTATTAAAAACAGTGATGGTTCCTTCCACATCTGTAGCAATAATACTTATCCCAGAAGCAGCCTCTAAAACATCATCAAGCAGCTTTTTGGATTTATTAAATTCTATCTCTACTTTTTTATGCTCATCAATATCTTGAAAAGTCCCGAATAACTTCACGCATTGTTTGTTTTTAAACTCGGCATGCCCTAAAGCCCGCACCCATAAATCTTTACCTTGTTTATTGGTAATCTGTAGCTCTAAATCCCATGATTTTCCGTCTTCTATGGCTTCATTTATCGCATGGGTTATTTTATCTCTGCTTTCTCCCTCTTTGTAAAAATTTATTCCTGTTGCCAAATCCGGCTCGAAATCAGGTTCAACTCCGTGAATTTCTTTGGTCACTGGAGTCCAGTTAATTTTTTGCTTCAGTAAATCAAACTCCCAACCTCCAACTCGGGCCACCTTTCCTGTTTGTTCCAGCATGCTTTTCATTTCCTTCAGCTCTTTTTCGAGCGAATGCTGTTCTGTGATATCTACTGCATTTCCAATTACATAAGGTTCCTCACTAAGATTTTCTGCTAAAACATTGTTAAACAGCCAAATCCTTTGTAAGCCCTGTTTGGTTAAAGTAATCATTTTACCCTTTAGCTTCTTCTTATTTTTCAGTTCTTTCAGGTATTCCTGCATGTAAGACTGCCTTGATGCAGGTATAATATCAAATAAGGATAATTGTAGCAATTCATCCTTATCATAGCCTAAAATTTTTGCTCCGGCATCATTAACAGATAAAATTTTCCCATTTAAATCATGAGTGCACATTAGACCTTGAGAACTCTCAAAGAAAGTTTTTAAACGATTCTCGTTAACGGAAAGCACTCTGGTTTTTTCATTTTCGTGTGTGATGTCTCTGGCGATGGCAAAAAGATTTCCGGTAGTGGTTTCAGGGGATGCGGTCCACTGTAGCATTTTGTAATTACCCGTTTTTGCTTTAAACCGATGGGTAAAATTCACCGTAGTTTCTCCTGTTGCTAATCTTTGTATCTCTTCTTGGGTTGATGTTAAATCATCAGGGTGTACAAATTCAAAAAAAGAAGTCTTTGAAAGATCGTTAATGGACCAGCCTAATAAGGCTTCAAATGCCGGGTTCAATCTTTTAAAATAGCCATCTGTACCGGCTATACATATCAGATCTTTGGATAGTTGGAACAATTTTTCATACTCTTTACCCACTTTCACATATTGATCTTTCTCTAGGGTGGCTACAATTTCAGTTACTGAGAATTTAAATGTTTCGAGTTGGATTTTTGAGAGTTTTTTTTCTTTATAATCCATCATATAGAAAATGCCGATGATTTTCTCATCAGGATTTTTTAATGCCATTCCGATATAATACTGAAGCCCCGACTCCATAATTTTCTCATTTTTGAAACGAGCATCTGAAAGCAGATTATGGAGCTCAAGAACCGCATCTTGACTGATGGTTTGTTGATAAAGTAGAGATTGCTGGAAATTAGAAATGGCGGTATCTTTTTTTAAGTTAAGGCCAAAGGTTGATCCATCAGCAAGACAAATTTGCACTATTGGCATTTCACAGCAAGTAGCAATATGTATCGCTATTCTTTCAAAATCGGTTTTAAGTGTATTAACATACCCTAATTGAGCTTGTTGTATGGGGGTAGTTGTTGCCGCCTGTTTGATCGCTTTTTTCTTCATCTCTTTAATGAATTTCCTGTGGTGTATCTTAATCAATAGTGATTAATTGAAACCATTTCATTCAAAATAAGTATATATATTGATATAATATCTTCATTAGCTATTATTTTTTTAACTTTAATATCCCAACCTATTTTGGTGGTTTCATTCATTTATATGAATTTAAAATATCTACTCACTGCTGTTTTATTTGTCTTTTGTTTCCAAAATATTGTTCTGGCTCAGGAAAAATCATCAGACGAATTATTTATAGAAGCCCGTAAAGCTGCATTTGACCAAAAAAACTATTCAAAGGCAATTGCCATCAGCAAATTAGCACTCATAAAGAGCCCTAACTATGCAGATATACAGGTGTTTTTAGGTCGTTTATACACTTGGTCTGACCAAAATGATAGTGCCCGTACGGTCTTCATGGATGTTTTAACCAAAAGCCCCGATCATGAAGATGCGACTCTAGCCTACGGAAGTTTAGAGTATTGGAATGATAACTCTCTGAAATCGTTAGACATAGTGAACGCAGGTTTAGCATATCACCCGCAATCTAAAAATCTTTTATTACTGAAAGCCAAACTCCTAAATAATCTCAAAAGATGGCAAGAAGCCGATGTGCTGGTAGAAAGCCTGTTGAAATTAGACCCTAAAAACACAAATGCCCGTTCTTTGGCTGGCAGAATTAGAGATAATTCTGCGAGAAACAAAATTGGGATCAGCTATGATTTGTCTTATTTTGATCAGCAATTTGATGACCCTTGGCATTTGGTGAGTTTGGATTATAGCAGACAAACAGGTTTAGGCTCTGTGGTGGGGAAAATAAATTATGGCAACCGCTTTAAAAGCAATGGAATACAATTTGACCTAGATGCTTACCCTAGTTTGTCCAAAATATTTTATGCTTACGTAAGTGGAGGCTATTCTAATTTCAGTATTTTTCCAAAATATAGAGCTGGTTTCTCTTTGTACGCAAATTTACCACTCAGCTTTGAAGCTGATGTTGGATTTAGGTACCTGAATTTCGGAAGCAATACTTGGATTTATACTGGGTCAATAGGTAAGTATTATAAAAGCTATTGGTTTAATTTAAGAACTTATATTACTCCGTCCAATAGTAGGGTGTCTACCTCTTATTCCTTTACCGGAAGGTATTATTTTGGGGGCGCCGATGATTATTTGAGCTTGAAATTAGGCACAGGCTTGTCTCCAGATGAATCTTCCAACAACTTACTCATAGGAACAAGTTCGTATAAGCTCACCTCTAATAATGTCTCTCTTAGTTTAAGAAAGACATTGAACGCCTTTAACCTCATAAATGTCAGCATAGGCTTAGAGAACCAAGAATACCGTTTAAATACAAGAGGGAATCAGTTTGATTTAGGATTGGCTTATACCATACGTTTTTAGGATGCTTCGGAAAAATTGGGTTTATATCATCATTGCAATTATCATCCTTCTTCCTTTATGGATGTGGTTAGCTTGGTTTTTTACCCCTAAAACAAAAATGGTAGCGGCCATTATCGATAAAACGGTACTGACTGATAAAGGACAGGAACATATTTCTTTAACTTGGTTATTAAACCATGAGCGCTTAACAAAAACATCCGCTCTGTCCTATCATTTATCTGAAGACTACTTTGGTTTTTTCCCTTTAGCAGATGAAAAGTTTAAATTGAAAGGACTAGAAAGGTTTACTGAAAATCAACTGCGGCAATTAAGTGAAGATGCTGACCTGGTTTATTTTACGGATACTTATGGGATTTACCAGAATGAATGGTTCAAAAAAGGACGGGATACCGAACGTTCTGGAATGCTGTATGGTGGATTAAGTGTCCAGGATTTAGTTTTATTGCAAGATATGAAAGCTAACCATAAGCTTATCATTACAGAGTTTAACACCATAGGTTCACCCACTAAATTAAATAACCGCTTAAAATTTGAAAACCTTTTTAAAATGCGGTGGACAGGATGGACTGCCCGTTATTTTGACAGTTTTGACACTCTTGTAAACAAAGAACTGCCCCGTTGGCTTATCAATAATTATAAGAGAACTAATGGAGGCAAATGGAGTTTCAAAAAATCAGGAGTAGCTTTTGTAAATCAAAATGACCAAGTGGTGATTTTGGAGGATGTCATTGATTTGAATAACCCCATCCCACAAATTATAACAGGAACTTACGGGCAGCAACATTTTTCTTTGCCCGAGAAAATAAAATACTCTTTTTGGTTTGATGTGATCCAGCCTGATTTAAATGTTCATGAGGTTGTTTCCAGTTTTCAAATTCAGGCCAATACAAAAGGGAAAGCACTTTTAAAAAAAAATGGGATTCCTGCTAACTTTCCGGCAGTGCTCATGTATAAAGGAAATGATTATGGCTTTTATTATTTTTCAGGAGATTTTTGTGATAATCCTATTGCCATGAAGACTTCATACTTTAAAGGCATAGAGTTTTTTAAATGGTTTTTTTATAATCGTCAGAATCCATCAGAAAGGGCTAGTTTTTTCTGGAATTTCTACAACCCTTTAATGACTCATATCTTACAACAAGAAAAACAAAAACTGCAAAAAGGGCATTAATTTTTCGGGACTGTATATTTACTGTAAATAGAATCGGGTAAAATTTTCTTACCTTCTGTTAGCGTGTTGTTTTTCCTTTTAAAGACATCAAAAGAATTTTTGAGCCTGCTTTTTATGGCTTCATCATCTATTGGTACTTCTCCCATAGTTGCAGTTAACTGAAACAGCGAGTTCCCGTTCAGGTGATAGTTATCCATCACAAAGTCTTTAATATCCGTTTTGGTTTGCATAAGTGGATAGGCATGTCTATTCTGAAACTGACGGGTAGTGTCTAAACCATCGCCCATCCAGCTCACCAATGAGGGTGCTTTTAATTGATAAGCATTGGTTAAATAAGAAATCAAACTTGGGGCAATATCAAAATGAGTGGATACAGAAGCAAAGGTGGCTGTACGCTTGATGAGCGGAGAATAAATAATCAAAGGAACATGGTAACGGTCTATTTTATTGATCATCGGAATCTCGGGCATCCTATGATCACCAGTGATTAAAAATATAGTATTTTTATAGTCTGATCTGTTTTTGTAGGATTCCATAAAACGCTTTATGGCATCATCTGTATACAATATGGAAGCGTATTGAAGCTTATAGTTTTGATAGGCTTTCTTTTCCTCCTCAGTAAAAGACAGTTCGGTCATTCTTTGCTCAAATCTTTTAAGATATTTAGATTCGCCGTCTATTAAAAAAGGATTATGCATAGCGACAGTGAGGATCACACTTATTTGAGGACCTTTTTCTACTTCAGGTTTTCTAGTATTTAAAAAGTGAGAAAATAATGCATTATCTGAATATCCCCAACTAAATCCGTTAGGTTTAGCAGGAAGCCTTATTGCATTTTTCGGAAAGCTAGGTTCGTCATTGATCTCATCTACTTGATTTTTTTGGAGAAAAAGTTTCATATTATCAAAAGAGGCGTCTCCTCCATAATAAAAAGAAGTATGGTAACCATTATATTTCAATAAATTAAAGAGCGATAAGTGATTGGGCATTTGATTGCCTAATTCCAGAAATCCATTTTTGGCAAAGGGGAGCGAGGCTGTTAAAGCTGGTAAAACAGCAAAAGTTCTACCGCCTTCACTTAAAAAATTCTTCCAATATAGACCGTTTTGTGAGATGGAATCTAAGTAAGGAGTAAAATTCCCTAAGTAGGCACCTTGATTGGTAAAAGCCCTGCCTAAACCTTCCACCAATATGATTACAATATTTGGCTTCTCTTTTGACTGATTGAAGAAAGGCGAAAGTACATCGTTAACATTGTTTTGATGCAAAAAGGGATAGTTGCTCTCGTCTACATAATCAAATGAAGCTAGCTTGAAGTCTGGCCCGCCAAAATCTCCACTATAATTGTCAGAATAAATATCAACTTCACTCATCTCAGGGTAAAAATGAGCATAAGAACT
The DNA here is from genome assembly GCA_018828585.1 of Bacteroidota bacterium. GTDB lineage: Bacteria > Bacteroidota > Bacteroidia > Sphingobacteriales > Sphingobacteriaceae > Pseudopedobacter. Next base: position 49,370 of record JAHJVW010000084.1, on the reverse strand, counting down.
TTTAAAAAAGTAGTCGCTTTTGTTAATAACCAAATTATCCGCAAAATCAGAGGATAAAGCTTTAGGTTTAAGTTGAGTAGCAAAAGGGCTAATGGCAAGTAGAAAAGATAAAACCAAGAAAGAAATACCCATCAAAAAAGGGATTTTAATTTTTCCAGAGAGGAACTTGAAGCTGAGTGCCAATGACCCTATTAATATAAGAATCCCTAAAATTGAAAACAAACCTATTCCTCCAGAAGCACCTATAGTTTGTTTAATTTCTTCTATGGAATAGCCATAAATATCTGCACCCAATAGAACCAAGGAAGTGTTGAAATATTGGATTAGCCCAACCTGAATGAGGGCTAAAACGGTAACGATGATGCCATATACAATTTTAGCGATTCGAGTACTGAAAAAATAGAAGATGAAAAATATTAGAAACTCCCAAAATAGTCCCTTCATCCAAAAAATCAAATCTAAGAGTAAAGCCCAAATGGACAGTTTCCCTAAATCTTTTGGGTATTGATGGGTCATGCCGTTCCATAAAATCTCAATAAAACGGATAAGGATTAAAATCAGTAACCAAATCAAAACCATTCCAAAAAAAGAATTGATTGCTCTTTTTAAAATGGGAAGTAAAGGTGCTCCTTTTTGTGATTTCATCCTATTCAGGTTTTTTAGGTTTATTAAATCCTTGCCTAGTCATTTCTCCCCAGGCATTTTTCTTTCTCAATAAATCTATATTCCCCATAATGGCAGACCATACTACGAATGGATGAAAAATAAATGGTTCTAAGAAAGCGGCAAACACCAAATTAAAAATATCTTTTGTTTTTTTATACTGATTGTAGGACAACACTTCCATCATAATGGCAAAAACAGAATAAAGAAATCCAAAACAGAAAATTAAGCATAAGAGTTGGAGAAAGAAAATCCAGTCTATCAAACCTAATAAGGCAAAAAGTAAAAAACTGAGCAATCCTATAAATTCTATAATAGGAGCCAGAAACTCGAAAAAAAACCAATAGGGATAACTCAACATTCCTAAAACCCCGTATTTAGGATTAAAAAACATCACCCTATGAAATTTTAAGGTTTCTATGGTTCCCCTTGTCCATCGGTTGCGTTGACGGCCTAAAATTTTAAAAGAAGCAGGGGCTTCGGTCCAGCATAATGGATCTGGGATAAAACTTACTTTATAAGGCTCACCCAACTCTTCCATATATCGCCTCATTCTCACCACTAGTTCCATATCTTCTCCAACGGTTTGATGATTGTAACCGCCGCAATTGATCACAATTTCTTTGTCAAAAGCACCAAAAGCACCTGAAATGAGTAGTAATCCATTCAATCTACTCCAGGCCATCCTGCCCAACAAAAATGCCCTTATGTATTCCAAGGTTTGTATACGGGGAAGGAATTGCTTGGGAAGGTTGATTTTGACGAGTCTTCCGTTTTCTACCACACAGCTGTTGGCAATACGTATGACGCCTCCTGTGGCAATCATTCTATGATTTGTACTTTCCAAAAAGGGCTTTGCCAGTTTTAATAGTGCATCCTGTTCCAAAATACAATCCACATCAATGCACACGATATAATCATTTTTAGCGATGTTAATTCCAACATTTAATGCGTCTGCTTTCCCTCCGTTCTCCTTATCAATCACTACCAGTTTCCTGTAAACAGGGTTGTGGCTCTTATAAACACCACGTACTTTTTTGGTGCTGATCTGTTCATTGACAAAAAAAATGCTGCTGATAAAGGTCATAGGCCTTAATCAGCTTTGCTAAGGAATCGTCCTTACTTCCATCATTGACCACCAGTACCTCCAGGTTATTGTAGTGAATTGAAAGGAGTGACCTAACATTTTCTATGATATTAGCTCCTTCATTGTAAGCAGGTGCTATAATACTGATGCTTGGCGCTTCTGATGATGCTGCTAGAATACGGTAATCTGTAAAACTATTCTTGCGCAAATAGAAACGAATCTCGCCGATGGAGAAAATACCTATAAAAACATAACAGGTTAACAGAATAATGGAATAAAGCAATATGCCATCAGTAAATAAGTTGAATAAGATATATTGCCAGCTCATTTCAAATTCTGCTCTACATGTAAAATCATTTCATTCAAAGGATAGTCCTCAGCACCTGAAAAGTTTTTCAGCTCATTTAATCCATTGCTACTGATATGGACAATGGCATCTGCCACCAACAGTTTCATCTCATTGTCTAACCCATTGATGATTCCTAGTAAAAACGGAGTATCCTCTTCTGTTCCTATATCTTTTAAAGATTTAATGATTTCCTTTTTGTTTTTTAAACTTTCTTTAGGAAAGCTACTTTTTAACTCAGCAGCAGTTTTTTCGTTATAAACCTTTGCCATGGTAATAATTGCCTCAAATCGGATATTAGGTTCAGGGTGATGAAGGCATTTTTCTATTTCAGTATAAAAAGAAAAACGGTGGTAATTTCCAGCTAATTTAAGGGCAAAGGCAACGACACTGCTATTTGTTGATTGTAGCCATTTTTCCATTCCTTTAAAATCCTCTGGAGGAAGGTGTGATAATTCACGTAATAATATAATCTGATTCCATTCTGAAATTTTATAAGGAATAGTGTCTAGAAAAGCTAATCCCGAAAAACCAATTAATCTGATGACTGTTACCTGTGCTTCAATTCTGATCAGTTCATTTTTATCATTAGTGTATTTTTTAACTTCGTCTAAACAATTTTTAAGGTCCATTACCCCAATTTCCTGAATACGTTTTGCCCTTATGTGCCAACGGACGCCTTTAAGGCTCATTATTCCATATTTTTCAAGATCTAATTGAAGATAAAGTTTTTTTAAATTGGATGCTGAATTTCCAGATAGGTTTTTGGATGTGGCAATGATCTTTGAAGTTAAAAGTCCTCTAAACCTATTGTTTGATATTAGGGGATTTAAATCAAATGGTAACTTTATTTTGTTAAGCATCCGATTAACCACTTCTTCTTCATCTGAAAATATTGCCGTATTGATTGTCAAGTTTATTTTTTCTTCCCATTCCTGATATTTAGCTCTTCTTTTACTTTTAATACGTAAGGTTAAGATGATGAATAGAAGCAATGCAATCGTTATGGTTAAAATAAAGAGAAGAGCAATGCTAAAATAAGTCATTAAGCATGTTTCATTGCAAATCTTTTCACCCTTATCGATAGTTCATTGGGGCTAAAAGGTTTTGTGATAAAATCATCAGCCCCTAGTTTAAACGCCTCTAAAACCACATCTTCCTGACCCATGGTGGTTAAAATTATGATCGACATTTTGTCCTTATATTTGCTTTTCACGGCACCTACTAGCTCCAATCCAGAAATATAAGGCATCATAATATCGGATATAACCAAATCTGGTAGATAGGTATTAATTTTATCTAAAGCTTCCTGCCCATCATTTGCAGTAATTACTTCATATCCATCCTTTTTTAATCTGAACTCTAAAGTATTGAGTATAACTATGTCGTCTTCCGCAATTAAAATTTTCATAAGAGCAATTTATTTTAAGAACATTTATTTTGGATAGCCGTTTTTTAATGATATGAATATAATCCTAAGATTTTCCTTAGGTATTCAAAAGCAATTGTAATCAAATTTAATACTTAATAGGCTACATTTTGACTTTATACGTTAATTAATTTTTAAAGTTTAATCTTTGAACCCATTATCTGAAATCATTTTTTTAATAAAGATTGAATATGCATCGTACACATCGAAATACAGCCTTTTTGTGTTGGAGAGGAATTAAGTATTGTTTATGCTCTAATCATTTTCAAATCACTTTAAATGAAGTAAAATGCGCTGAATAAGAATGTCGATGAAAGCATAATCTGATCCTGAATAAATACTCTGTAAAGATCATCCAAAGAAATTAAATAATGAGATCTAAATTTTAAGATAAGCAAAGAAGATTGCCATGTTCCTGCAATCGGCAAGATGTCCAGTTGTATCACTCCCGATTCTTTAGTGCGCCACATACTCCGAAGTCGTGGGTGCTGAAAGCAATGAAGGAAAAAGTCCAAAAGACTTTTAGTTATACAATAAGCAGATGAGCAAATAAAAAGAGCGCATCGGTAGATTGGAATAAATTTCAATTTATAGCAATAAGTTATAAACCTTATCTAGAGAGAGCTTTCTTGAAAGCGCAGCCATATCCAAACCGACCTGCTGATCCAATATCTTTGCATAATGCTGGGTCGTTCTGATATTGGTATGGTCCAACATCTTTGATACACTCTCTATAGAAACCCCATTTTCTAAGGTTACAATGGTTGCGAAGGTATGCCTGGCAATATGATAGGTCAGTTCCTTTGGGATATCACAGCTATCCGCTATTTCTTTCAAATAGCTGTGCATCTTCTGATTACTCAGTACCGGCAACACCAATCCATCATCGGCACATTGCGAAGGGTTGTTGTATTTGTTCATCAATTCAATAGCTCTGGGTAATAGGGGAATCCTGGAGTCCGTATCTGTTTTCTGTCTGCTGGTAAATATCCATTGTTTCATTACAGTCTCAATTTGCATAAAACTTAGGGGAGTTTGTTCTCCTCTTTGTTTTTTTCTTGAGTTGCATTTCTTACTTGAACTTACAAGTAAAATACCTAATTTTAATATTAATAGCAGAACAACAAAGTTAAGATAAAGTAGCGTATAGAGAGAGTTATAAAAAATTTAGGATTATTTAATGACTATCAATCAGGTAGTTATTAGATAAGTTCGAATCCCTCTCTCCGCTAAAAAAACACACCTTGTTGTGGCTTTTTTGTTTTATAGCCATCAATTTAAATTTATTACATTGATTTATAAGGGTTTAAATAGCACTGAAAAAAAAAATTAAAATAAATTTGCAAAGGCAGTTAAAAAACCTAATTTTGCAATCCCAATACAAACAAGCTCGGGATGTAGCGTAGCCCGGTATCGCGCCTGCTTTGGGAGCAGGAGGCCGCAGGTTCGAATCCTGCCATCCCGACTGAGACTCAGTCTAAATGAGTACAAAACCCTCTAAATATCATAATTTAGAGGGTTTTCTGTTTTTTAACAGTCTATCTTAGTACATCATAATCTACCTGTCATGTGAACAATAAGGTGAACACTTTTAAATATTAGATTTGTTCACGGAGAATGGTTTAACTATCTGTAAAACTGAATTTTACAGAATAATATTTAGACTGAAATGTATTCATATGAATCACTTTTTTGATTTTCCTGCGAACTGTTTTGAAAAATAAATTTAAAACAATCCATGTATTAAAAATTAAAGAAATGAGAACGAAAAACACATTCGGAATCCACTATGTACTAAGAACCAATCGAGGTGGAAAAGGTAAGGCCGCAATTTATGTTAGGATTGTAGTGAACAAAACTCGTACAGAGATGTCACTAAAAAGATCTGTAGGAGTTGATGAGTGGAATGAGGCAAAGGGAATGGCTAAGCCTAAGAACGATTCTTTAAAATCACTCAACAGTTATTTAGAAGAAATCCGATGCAGACTAACTTCTGCTTATCAGGAATTTGTATTGGATAGTGAGTTTGTTAACGCTGATGCTGTGAAAAACAAGTTCCTTGGCATCGAGGAACAAAAGCATTCGCTCACTTCCCTCATGGACTACCACAACCTGCACATGATAGAAGTGTTGGCAATCGGTACAATGAAGAACTATTACACCACCGAAAAATATCTCAAAGAGTTTGTTGCTAAGCAGTTCAAAAAAGAGGACTTATATCTTACCGAGTTGAACTATGAGTTCATCACTCTTTTTGAATACTTTTTAAGAAAGCATCAACCAGTAGATCATCAAAAAGGGATGACCAACAACGGTGTAATGAAACATTTGGAGCGGTTTCGTAAAGTCATCAGGTTAGGTGTTAAGATGGAATGGCTGGATAAAGACCCCTTTGTGATGTTCAAATTAAAATTCAACAAAGTGGAGCGGGGTTTTCTAACAAAGGAGGAGCTGTTTGCTATCGAAGATAAAGAAATCAAAATTCCACGAATTCAGTTTGCCAGAGATGTTTTTGTTTTTAGCTGTTATACCGGGATGGCTTACATTGACGTAATGTAACTCACTCCGCACAACGTGATAAAAGGTATAGATGGAAACCAATGGATAAAAACGCTTCGCGAAAAAACCGATACAGCGGTAAACGTTCCTTTACTTCCTAAAGCGTTAGCTATCGTAGAACAATACAAAAACCACCCACGGTCTGTCGCTCATGGAACACTATTTCCTGGGATTTCTAACCAAAAGCTCAACAGCTACCTAAAAGAGATTGGCGATATATGTGGTATCCACAAAAATCTAACTTTTCACTTAGCTCGTCATACTTTCGCTACCTCGGTTACGCTTTCCAATGGCGTACCTATCGAAACGGTAAGCAAAATGCTTGGGCATACATCCATAAGAACTACCCAGATCTACGCAAAGGTGGTAGAACACAAAGTAAGCTTCGACATGGATGTACTTAAGAACAAACTGGAAAATGATAAACACGAGATTTTAAGGAGGGCTTTATAATGAAAGAGTTAAAAAAAACAGATAATTTGTTCAATGCAGTAAGGGATCTTATTGAAGAATCGAGAAGATCTATTGCAAGACAGGTGAATACTGCTATGGTATTTACCTATTACTATATCGGTAAAATGATTGTTGAAGATGAACAGGATGGTAAGGAGAAAGCTCTATATTCAAGTGAAACACTAAAACAGTTAAGTTTACTGCTCACAAAGGAATATGGCAAAGGTTATTCTGTTGATAACCTGGAAAAAATCAGAAAATTCTATTTGATCTACGAGCCTAAGATTTCCGAATCAGTGATTCGGAAATCTGTTTCGGCATCACTGAATCTTTTTCAGGAGCTTTTTAAACTGAGCTGGACGCATTATTTTCATCTTTTAAAAATCAATGATGACAGCGAGAGAAGCTTTTATGAAGCAGAAGCTTCAGAAAGAAATTGGTCTATCAGGGAAATGCAAAGGCAAATCAATTCTTCGCTTTATGAGCGGTTGGCATTGAGCAGAAACCATAATGAAATCATTGCTAAATCACAAAAGGGTGCGATTTACGAAAACCCTATAGAGACCTTAAAATCTCCGTTTGTCTTAGAGTTCCTAGGTTTAAGAGAAGATCATTATTATTCTGAAGGTGATTTGGAAAAAGCCATCATCGATAAACTTGAACAGTTTATGCTCGAATTGGGCAAAGGCTTTTTATTTGAGAGTAGACAGAAAAGAATCACGTTGGATGGCGATCATTTCTACATCGACCTTTCTTTTTACAATCGCTTACTAAAATGTTTTGTTCTGATAGATTTGAAAATCGGTAAACTGACGCATCAAGATATTGGGCAGATGCAGATGTATGTGAATTACCACGACCGGAAAATTAAATCTCCAGATGAAAACCCGACAATAGGAATAATCCTGTGCAAGCAGTAAAACAAAACTGTTGTGGAATTTACGTTACCAGAAAACAATGAACAGATTTTTGCCAGAGAATATAAGTTGTATTTACCGAGTAAGGAAGAGTTGAAAAACCAGCTGCAATAATTTGATTTTTCCATACAGCGTTGGCTATATTTTTATGCCGATTGCAATATTAAACTCGTCCGTCAAGCGGTATGTGTTGTCAAAATCATAAATACCTTGTTGCATTTATTCGCAACTCTAAACGGAATTCGTCAAAAGATTTGTCTGTAGTTGTAAGAATTGTTGGCGAACCGTTAAGCAAATGATGTGCATATTCCAAATGAAAGTTTACCAATTTGTTTGTAAATGGCAAGTTGTAATTTATGCCTAATTTAATTGCTTGCTCTGTTGCGGATACGCTGGAGTTTGAAAGTTTTACTAAATCATAACGAGCAAAAGGAACAAGGTCTCCAAACTTTTTTTTGTCAAACACTTGAAATTGTAATTGTCCATATCCACCAGCAACATCTAATTTTTGGTCTGAGTAATTAGAGTAAATTGCCTCATAATCCAAAGTGTAAAAATGTTTTCCTATAGTGTTAGTGTAATCAGCATTGTTCTCAAATGTCAGTTTGTTTCCTGTTGCGGGTGTACTTCCTAAAAAATTGTTGTAGATGCCCGATGCAAGTGCAAATGATTTGTCTTTGATATTTCTTGTATCGTCAATTGCTAAACCAATATTTAATTTATGGTTGTTGCTGTTCGAAGGTTGTAAAATGGATTGTGTTATTTTTAAAGCAATGCCATTCCAAAACTGAAATCTTGGCTTGTCCTGATTGAGTGAGCCTCGGTTGTCTTGAAGTGATGCCTGTAAAAATGTTTTCTTGCTGACTTGCGATTGAAACTGAAAGCCCCATTGTGTTCCGAAACTATTGGTTGAACCGTGTTGCTCCAAAATCAAGCTGCGGTTGATTGTTGGAAGATTGCCTGACGATAAATTATCTTCTCTGGAAAGTATAGAAGTGTTTTCTCCAAACAATATCCTGAATCTGTTTGGGTCTTTTGCATTTTGAAATGATACAAAAAGATTTTCCCAAATTTTAAAACGCTGACTGTCTTTGAAAAAATTATTATCCGTAAAATCAACTTCGTAAACCAAGGCTGTACGAAACTTATTTCCATTGATGTGAAAGTTATATGCTGGAAACTTAAATTCCATTCCCTGCCGAACTCTACGCCAAGAAGGTTTTTGTGATGGCGAAAATAGTCTTTCAGCAAAAACCCAAGTTGTCCATTGAAAATCCCTTTTATTATATTGAAGCCCTGCATCGGGGTTGTAATGAAATCCTGTTTGTTTATCTGATGTATTTGCAGATTTTTGCTGAATTGGAGCAATGCTATCTTGTTGTGCATATACAGTAAAAGTTGAGAGAAGAAATGCTATCTGAAATATGATTTTCATTTTGTTTGGATTACTGATTATCGTATTTAATTTCAGTCTCGCTTGTTAGTGGAATTGCCTGACAAGTAAGCACATTGTTTTCACTAATATCAATATCGGTGAGTGAAGCATAGTTTTTCATTTTTACTTTGCCTGAAATGAGTTTTGCCAAACAAGTTGAGCAAACGCCTTCACGACAAGAATATGGGGCGTCAATACCCGCTTTGAGCAAGGCATCAAGAATGTTTTGATTTTCCTCACAAACCACAGTATTTTTTATTCCTTCAACAGTTGCATAAACTTTTTTTAGTCCACTATTTGTTTCAGCAGTCGCATTACCTACTTCTAAAGATTCTTCAGTATCGCCAATTGAAATAAATCGCTCCAAATTAATTTGGTCGGCAGGTATTCTGTGATTGAGCAATTCATATTCTACCAATTCCATAAATGGTGAAGGGCCGCAGATATAATATTCGGTTTGGTCAATCGGATAGTTATGTATGTTGCTTAGAAACTCTTTCATTTTATCTTTATCCAATCTGCCTTTCATCCCGTTCCAACCACCTGAAGCTTCACTTAAAACATGAGTTACCCTAAATTTATTGGGATACTGTTGTTCCAATTTTTCTAACTCATTTTTAAAAATGATTGAGTTTTCATTGCGATTTGCGTAAATAAGTTTGAGCAGGCAGTTTGAATCTTTGTTGAGCAGTGTTTTAATTATGGAATAAATGGGCGTGATACCGCTGCCGCCTGCAAAAAATAAATAGTTGCTTAGATTGCTTTTCAGTTCTTCGAAAAATTCTCCTGATGGTGGAAACACTAATATTTTATCATCCTTTTTCAAAGTGTCATTCAGATGGTTAGATACAATTCCATTTTGAATGCGCTTGACAGTTATTTGGTGTTTTTCGTTGGTGTAAGGACTTACGGAAAGAGAGTAAGCCCTTTTATATTCCTTATCATTAATCAATGATTTGATAATAATAAATTGTCCTGATGTGAATGCGAAATTCTTCTTCAACTTACTTGGAATTTCAAACACAAAAGTTTTTGCATCAATGGTTTCCTCAATCACCTGAGCAATTGTGACTGAATGAAATTTTTTGGTAGTTCTTCGGATTTTGACTGCATAACGAATGCGAAAAATTGTTGCGGTAATTAAAATGAGTAAACACAATTCTGACACTATTTTTTCAGCATCAAAAATATCAACAGGTCTGTCTTTTAGCTGTGGATCTATTGCAATTCCGTGAATGATAAATAAAAGTGCTGTAACATAAGAAATGAGATGTATGTTTTTCCAAGTTCGGAAACTCATTTTTTTCTTTACTACCTTTTGTGTGGTTATAATTATAGTGATGATTGCGAACATTGCCAATGTACCAAACGCAACATATAATTTTTGATGTGGGGCATTGATTGGAAAAACAATATCAATGAATTTGAATTTTGTTGCAGAATCAAAAAGCAGGAGAAGTGGATGGAGAACCACTAAAGCCAAAGCAACATAAGCAGTTAGGTTGTGTAAATTGTAAATGTTTAAATTCTTTATGCTGTCGGGCAGTCTTTGCCAGAAATTGTGGCTTCTGTAACCTGTGCCAAGCAACATTCCAAAAAGGAAATTGAAAGTAAGAACTCCTGTGGCCAAAAGCCCCAAGTAATTTGATATTTGAAGAAATGAAAAATCAGTCATTATGATTTTGTTTGAGTTAATACAAATAGATAATGCTCCGCAGCGATGCAGAGTAAAACAGTACAACTCAAAAAATCAAATCAATAAAGAGGAATGAAGCAGATAAATTTTGTTCGGAGGCGGATAGAAAAATTTTTCATAAAATGAACTGCTATTTAGTGAGAGTTCATCAGTAAAAAAATGGTGCTGGTTAGGGATATTAAAATTAAGGACATTAAAGGGAGCATTTTGGGTTACAGAAAAGTCAGCATTGTCTGCACTAATCTGCTGAATATAGCAATGGCTTTCGTTTTCAAAATTGGCTTTCTTCTCGGTGTCTGAAAATTCAAACACAGTGTTAATGTAGCAACACGAAAGGAAAGTGAGAAGAAATATTTTGATTACACTTTTCATTGTAGCAAATGTAATGATTAAAATTATGTGTTGGTAAAAGTTAGCTCTTTTGGTTTTGCTAAGCGTGGGCATTTGTATCGGGCAAAACCAAATGTGCTATATGTGCGGTTGGCTTTTTTTATCTGTCGGTTATTTGACACTCTGACGTCTTTTTACTATTACCGCTAGCTTAAATATTAGTTCACAAAGTTTCAATTCTAAAATTATACGAGACAAATTTATATAAAAAAACTTCACAACTTAGGTTGAGGTTGTGAAGTTTCTATTTGCGAACTCATCTACTTTGCTGTATAAAAGAAACAATATTATGGTAGCAACAAGTAATCAAAGTAAAGGGGTTAGAACCTTAATACCTACATCCGATCAACCCCTTACCCAAGGTGATTTAATCGATTTCAAAAACGAAATGCTTTCTGAATTTAAGCGCATCATAAAAGAAAGTATGGGTGAGCCGGGTAAACGATGGTTAAAATCCTGTGAAGTGAAAAAAATGCTTGGAATTTCTCATGGTTTTCTCCAAACGTTGAGAGACAGTGGTACGTTACCTTTCTCCAAAATTGGCGGCTCTATTTATTATGACTTCGAGGATATCTGTCAAATGATGTCTTCAAAAAAATCAGATTCTAAACCTGGTTCAAATCTTCATAACTAGTTGTTATGGAAAATCGAAATCCACATTATCCCACCATGAAAGAAGTAATTATTTATTTCAATCAAAAGGGTTTTGAAAACGAAGATACCGAGCTTTTTTTCAAAGAGTTCAATAAAAAGAATTGGCAAAATTCCAAAGGAAGACCCTTGAATAATTGGAGAGCAAAAGCCAATGACAGAATGTGGAAAAAACAAAAGAACAATCCTTATTTAAGAAGTAAAGGAACTTTAATGTTTAATTAAACAGAAGTTAAAAAGCTGTGGACCACCTCGTTGAAGCAGTCAGCAAGATGTACGTTTGTGACACAAACGGATCTTGCCCTACCTTCCGAAGTCAGTCGGGAAATTAAAAAAAATCTTCCAAAGTCGGATTTTAAGAAAAGGAAAAATGAAGAGTAATAAAAACGTTAAAAGAGAAAGATGGTTAAATACCCGGCTTTCTGAAAGCGAATTTCAAACTGTAAAAGCGAGATTTCAGAAATCTACATTCTTAAAAATGAGTGAATATAGTAGAAGCTTATTATTAGGGAAACCAGTTAAAATTATTCACAGAAACCAATCGATGGATGAGTTAATGGAAGAGCTGATTTTGCTACGGCAAGAACTTAATTACGTTAGTCATAATTTCAATCAAGCTGTCAAAAAACTCAACAGTTTTGCCGAAATGCCAGACGCTCATTATTGGAAAAATGCAATTGATATTTCAAGGAATCAATTAGAACCCTGCATTAAAAAAATAAAAGATAGGTTTAACACTTATGCAGATTTATGGTCGCAAAAATAATTAGCGGAAAAAGTTTAAGAGGTGCATTGTTATACAATGAAAACAAAGTTGAAAAAAAGTTGGCTGAGTTAATAGGCGAAAATGGATTTCAAAAGGATTTTAGGCTTCTTCATTTTAACGAAAAGCTCATGCGCTTGCAAGATTTGGCTTCAAGAAATGGAAGGGTTAAAACCAATACTTTACACATTTCTTTAAATTTTGCCAATGGCGAGAAGCTTGATAAAGAAAAACTCAATGCCATTACCAAAGATTATATGGGCAGAATAGGTTTTAGTAAACAGCCTTATTTGATCTATCAACATCAAGACGCAGGACATCCACATGTGCATATAGTAACTACAAATATTCAATCTTCCGGAGAAAGAATAAGTCTGCATAATTTAGGTAAAACCAAATCTGAAGAAGCGAGAAAAATCATTGAGAAATCATATAATTTAATACCGGCCAGTAAGCTTGACAATCAGCAGGATTTTAAACTTACAAAAGAAGATTATGGAAAAGTTTCAAGAACAAACATTAAACACACAAATCTCATTGTTTCAAGTTTCAGAAATAAGCGTGAGTTATAAACCGAAATTTAAAGCTTCCGAAAGACCAAAAGTGACTGCCTCTCAACAGGTTTATGATATTTTTAGCAGCAATAGGGATAAAGATATTTTAGAGCTGAAAGAGCAATTCAAAATTATGTTATTGAACAGAGCCAATAGAGTAATTGGTATTTATGAAGTTTCTAATGGTGGAATGAGCGGTACTATTGCAGACCCTAAACTCATTTTCTCCACTGCTTTAAAAGCATGTGCAAGTAGCATCATATTAAGTCATAACCATCCATCAGGAAACTTAAAACCAAGTGATGCTGATAGAAGATTGACCCAGAAAATAAAAGCCGGAGGAGAATTATTAGACCTTACTGTTTTAGACCATGTAATTATTACAGCTGAAGGATATTTCTCTTTCGCAGATGAAGGGCTCTTATAGCCTTTCATCTTTTAAAATTCTGCAACACAACCATTCCAAATAATTTATAAATTATAAACCGTTATATCAAGTGCCTATGCTCTGTGGGTTACTGGTAAATAGATACCCTTTTGTCGTTTTATTTAGCATAGCAATCAATAAAATCGAGAATTATGTGAATAATTAAACCAATTGCCACAATGCGAGCTTTAGGAAAAGATAGCAGTATAAAATAAATTATTATAGCTATGTAAGAATGTAAAGGATGAAATCCTATGCTACACCTATTAGGGTAATATATTGACGTTGCCAGTAAATGATCTAAATCTACAATCATCGTCGCCATCATAATAAGCCACGCTTTTATAGCCATATGCCGATAAAAAATGAAGGAAAAAAGAGCTGGTACTATAAAGTGAAGTAAAATATGAACCATATTAATCTTATCGATTTATTTTTAGGTGATAAAAGGATATAATCTCAAAAGAAAAAACATCATATATCGGTTCGGCATTTAGATGGTAACTAAATTATTTGACTCTAGAAGCAGAGGTATGGGTCGATTTGATTTTCCACCCTTCAAGTGTCTTTACAAGTACAGAAGTTGCCACGCCCTTTTGTTTTACCTCTTTTTCGCTAGGCAATACAATGGTATAAATATAACTTTCGGTGCTAAAAGCGAATTTATCTTCAACCTCTAATTTGACCTCATAATCACTAAACTTAAAAGATTTAAACTCTTTAAGTTCAGGACCTAAATGATGTTCTAAATAGGTTGAAATATTACCTTCTAAACTTCCAGATTCCACAATTTGAGAGTCACTCACAAACAAATCTGCAACACCAACAACAGATAGTTTTTCAATCGCATTTTGATAATTCTTTAATACGGTTTTAATGGCTATTTCATCTTTAGACTGAGCAAACGAACAGATCGATAGGCTTATTAAAAATAAAGAGGTAAAAACAAGTTTTTTCATAATTGACAATTTTAAATGAAAGATAAATATTTTTTCAAGGTTATTACTAAACACCTTTCGCAATTTTTTCCATAATTAAGTGGCTGTCTCCAAATTTGCAAAGGGCATCACAATGTTGTCTTAAATCAGAGAAAACGATATATTTTATGGGAACATCTGCTTTTTTAATAGCAGGTCTTGTTAACTGCAACACTACGTCTTTCTCTCTTTTATCAGGGATAATTAGGTATAATGTTTCGCGTCCTTTGCCAATGGTATAGCTTAAATCCGTAAGTCTTAAAATCCCCGAATAAATACTGGTGCTTTTCTCTACTTCAAAAGCGGCCACGACTTCAGAAGTACCTTTGTTAAACCACAACACATCAATAAGTTTTACAGAATTAAGTGCATCCTCTTCTCTTGGGAGCTTAGGGAAACTTTTGAGTGAAAGAAACGAAAAATTATTGTTGAGATACGATCTAGACCTATCGTTTGAAGCTGGCATCACATCATAGCCTAACGATGATCCGATTTTTAAAAGATGGTATTGCATCTCTGAATGTAGATGCTCATCCTCTTTCTCCTTTTTAGCGTCGTTATGCCTTTTCTCGATAAGCTTTTCAATTTTAATTCTATCGTTTTCGGTCAAATAATCTTCTTCTCCGATGATCAATTTTTGGGTACCTATTTCAAACAGTAAACCAGCTATTGCTCCTAGATCTAAAGAGAGATCATTACAGAACTTTTTATTGTTATCCAAAAGAGTTTCTCTAATTTTTAGATACTCCGTCCAACTGCCAAGCTTTTTTTTGTCTTTAAAAAGTGCATTGAACCCATTTACAATAGCCGTATTAAATGGAGGCATAATAGTGGGATGCAAGAAATACAATATGTTGCCTACGGCTGGCCCCAATCCCTTAATCTTATGGGAATCCAGCTTGATGATTTCTTTGATGATCTGTTCTTCGTTTTTTGCATTTAGGCAATTCTCTAAAAACTGACCGAAAAGAATTTTGTTACTTTCGTTTTCATAGATGTCTGGTATCCGTAATTTTGGTTTCCAGTAAAAAGGGTGTGATGCCCCTTCAAATATCTGTTTTTGTTCTGCAATGCAAGTAAGCACAAACTCTAAAGAAGTACCCTTAAAATCGTTTCCAAACTTTTTTGTTTTTATATCCTCAATTACCTGTAAAACCCCTCTTCTAATCGACCGAAAGGCTTTCAAGCGCTCTTCGTTGTTTATAAACCAAGTGTTATAAACCGATTCTTGATCATTTTTATATTGTTGTATAATTTGACTTAAATTCCCTGTCATAAACTAATTGTAGTGCCAGCTCGAATATAAAAAATATCCTGTGTTTTAAACAAACTTAGAAAACTTGAGTTCATTTATAATTTAATTTAGTTGCTATTATGAAGTTGATTTTTTAACATCATAATCACAGGTTGATAGGAAGTCAACTTATTTGACATTAAATTACAAAGCAGTCCAGATCATAATCCAGAATTTAATTATACCTTTGTGAAAACAGATGAAAATATATTCTTCCATATTAGTTCTATTAATCATGTTCATGTATTTAAAACCATGTACAGACAAGCTGGTATCGAAAGAAAATATAAAATTAGAAACGCTAGAGAAAACAGCTAATCATCAGGATACAGCATCAGACGGATGTAGTCCTTTTTGCAGTTGCTCTTGCTGTTCAATACGTGTAGTCCCAAAACCATCTGGAATTATTTCATTTCTTCCAAAAGAAGCTAATTCTGAATATAATCAAGAGCTACCTTCTAAGCCAATAGAAACAAGTCTTTCTGTTTGGCAACCTCCGCAATTAGTTTAATCATTCTTTTTATTTGAAACTTTCGTTATAAAATCTATATCGATTGCTTCTACATGCGTTGAATAAATTTCAATGCCATGCCCATCTCTTTTTTGGATCTATTTGTTCGCTAGCACTTAAGTGCTTAAAGTTATTTAGAAAAAGAGATAGCGAACCAACTATTTATTCTATTAAAATAAATTAGGAATGCTTAACAAAATCATTAAATTTTCTATCAATAACAAATTGGTAATCGGACTTTTTACGCTCGCCCTCATTATTTGGGGTGCTTGGTCCTTAAAGCAATTACCGATTGACGCAGTACCTGACATTACCAATAATCAAGTTCAGGTCATCACATTAACTCCCTCACTGGCTACTCAAGAAGTTGAACGTTTGATCTCTTTTCCTGTAGAACAAACTATGGCCACCATCCCTGAAATTGAGCAGGTTCGGTCGATTTCGCGGTTTGGGTTATCGGTAGTAACTATTGTTTTTCACGATGATGTGGACATCTATTGGGCCCGACAACAGGTAAATGAAAAACTTACCGAAGCAAAAAACAACATCCCCCCAGGATTAGGAAATCCAGAAATTTCACCTATATCAACCGGACTAGGAGAAATTTATCAATACGTAATACATCCAAAACCTGGTTTCGAAAAAAAATATGATTCCCGCGAACTCCGTAGTATTCAGGACTGGATTGTACGGAGGCAGTTGCTGGGAACTCCCGGAATTGCAGAAGTCAACAGTTTTGGCGGCTTACTAAAGCAATATGAAATTGCATTAGACCCAGATAAACTAAGAAGTTTTAGTCTTAGTATCAGTGATGTATTTACTGCGCTAGAGGAAAACAACGAAAATACAGGCGGTGCCTATATCGACAAAAAACCAAATGCCTATTTCATCAGAAGTGAAGGCTTAGTGGGCAGTATAGAAGATATTCAAAAAATAGTAGTTAAGAACAACAGCAATGGCATTCCTGTATTGATTAAAGATATTGCTAAGGTACAGATTGGAAATTCCATCAGGTATGGTGCCCTCACCAGAGCAACCAAGGAAAGTCAGGGAGAGGCCGTTGGTGGAATTGTAATGATGCTGAAAGGTGCCAATGCAAATAATGTGGTTAAACTGGTTCAACAGAAAATAGACCGCATCAACAAAACCTTACCTGAAGGGGTGGTGGTAGAACCCTATCTTGACCGGAGTGCTTTAGTCAATAGGGCTATCGGAACAGTAGGTAAAAACCTGATCGAGGGGGCTTTAATTGTTATTTTCGTTTTGGTACTGTTCCTAGGAAATTTCAGGGCAGGGCTAGTAGTAGCTTCGGTTATTCCCCTGGCCATGCTTTTCGCCATTTCTCTCATGAATGTTTTTGGCGTTTCCGGTAACCTCATGAGTTTGGGGGCTATAGATTTTGGTTTGATTGTAGATGGGGCTGTCATCATCGTTGAAGCCACCATGCATATACTCAGCTCCAATAAGTTAGGCAGGGCATTTACCCAAAAGGAGATGGATGAAAACGTGGAGCAGTCTGCGGTAAGAATGATGAGTGCAGCCGCCTTTGGGCAAATCATCATCCTGATTGTTTATCTGCCTATTTTGGCTTTGGTGGGGATAGAAGGTAAAATGTTCGGACCTATGGCACAAACCGTTTCTTTTGCTATTCTAGGTGCTTTTCTACTTTCATTGACTTATGTCCCTATGGTTTCTTCGCTGTTTCTCAGTAAAAAAATAGCTCATAAAAAGAATTTCTCCGACAAAATGATGGACTTCTTCCAAAAGATTTATTCGCCTGTAATCCATGGTGCATTAAAAAGAAGACTATTAGTGGTGATTTCATCTGTAGTCCTTTTGATTATAAGTGTTGTTCTATTTATGAGAATGGGTGGTGAATTCATTCCAACCTTGGAAGAAGGTGATTTTGCCATTGAAACCCGCTTGCTTACGGGAAGTTCCTTAAGCCAGACCATTGACAAAGTAAACCAGGCATCTAAAATATTGGTTGACAAATTCCCTGAAGTAAAGGAAGTGATTGGAAAAGTGGGGGCAGCAGAAATCCCTACTGACCCTATGCCGATGGAAGCAACGGATTTGACCGTCATCCTAAAAGATAAAAAAGAGTGGACGAGTGCTCACAGCCGGGATGAATTGGCTGAAAAGATGACCAAGGCTTTAGAAGATATTCCCGGTGTAACATTTGGTGTATCACAACCTATTCAGTTGCGTTCCAACGAATTGATTTCTGGAGTTCGGCAGGATATCGGGATAAAAGTTTTTGGCGATGATTTACAAAAGCTGACCGCACTCTCCCAACAAATCGGGAAAATAGTAACCAGTGTGAATGGAGCTAAAGATTTATACCTAGAGCAGGCCACTGGGCTACCTCAAATAGTAGTAAACATTAACCGGGACCAAGTAGCCCGTTATGGTTTGAGTATAAGGAAAATCAATCAGGCTATCAGTGCTGCTTTTGCAGGTTCAAGTGCAGGTTTGGTGTACGAAGGAGAAAGAAGATACGATTTGGTAGTCAGGCTTTCCCAAGAAAACCGAAAAGATATTACTGATGTAAGGAATATTTATATTACTGCACCTAATGGAGAACAGGTTCCGTTGAGCCAGCTCGCATCTGTAGATTTTCAGGTGGGCCCCAATCAGATTCAAAGAGAAGATACCAAACGAAGGATTATCGTAGGACTGAATGTACGGGGGAGGGATATTGCGAGCGTGGTAACAGAGATTGAGCAAAAAATTGAGCAACAGATTAAGCTTCCGCCAGGTTATTATATTACCTACGGTGGACAGTTTGAAAACTTACAGGCAGCAAAACAAAGACTGTCAATAGCGGTCCCAGCTGCGTTATTGCTCATCTTACTTTTATTGTACTTTTCTTTTGGTTCGGTAAAACAATCCATTCTTATCTTTTCAGCCATTCCTATGGCGGCAATCGGTGGGGTGTTTGCATTACTGATTAGAGGAATGCCTTTTAGTATTTCAGCCGGAGTAGGATTTATCGCTTTATTTGGGGTAGCTGTGTTGAACGGTATTGTGTTGATCACAGAATTCAATAGGTTAAAAAAGAAAAATATTTATGGGCTAAAGGAAATCGTTTTCAAAGGAACAGCCATCCGTTTAAGACCAGTTTTAATGACTGCCGCGGTTGCTTCACTGGGATTCTTGCCAATGGCCATTTCGTCTGCAGCAGGAGCTGAAGTCCAAAAACCTTTGGCTACGGTGGTAATTGGTGGTTTGCTTACCTCTACTTTATTGACCTTAATTGTTTTGCCCGTATTATATACCTATTTCGAAACCTTTAAGCGTAGGAAAAAGAAAAGCACCCCCGTTGTTACTATTGTCATATTGTTAATGACGACCATGCTTTTCATCTCTCCAAAAGCAAATGCGCAGGACAGTAGGAAAATAAATGCCCCAATAACTATGGAACAGGCAGTTAATTTTGCCATCCAAAATAATCAGGGAGTAAAATCTTCTGCTTTATTGATTAACAAACAGCAAGCTTTAAAGGGTGCATCGTTTGATTTAGGAAAAACCAATATCAATGCAGAGTACGGACAAATGAATGGACTAAAGAACGACAACCGTTTCAATATCCAACAAAATATAGCCTACCCTGGCTTGTATGTTAAACGCGGTAATTTGGCTGATGCTCAAATCAGAAGTGCCGAATTGAATCTTTCGGTAACCAAGAATGCCTTGAGCTATCAGGTGAAGAGTGCATTTACACAGTTGACCTATTATTTGGCTCTACAAAAACTTTACGAAAACCAAGATACGATTTATAACAACTTTAGAAGGGCTGCAACTTTCCGCTATCAGGCTGGCGAAACTAATTTGTTGGAACAGAAAACTGCGGAAACGCAGTATAACGAGGTGGTTAACCAGATGGTAAAGAATCAAGCGAATATTGCCATCTATGCTTCGGAAATCCAAAAATTACTCAACAGCAATCAAACCATTCAAGTTGCAGATACTTTAAAGAAAACATCATGGGATGAAAATATCATGGATAGCACCATCAATTCCAATCCCATTTTAGCATTACAAAGGCAAGAGATTGAACTTGCTGATAAAAGAATTGGGGTAGTAAAAGCAGAAGCTGGTCCTGATTTTAATATTGGCTATTTTAATCAGTCTATCATCGGCAATTATGCGGTAAACGGTCAAAATCAATATTACGGTGCCAGTGACCGCTTTCAAGGTGTGCAGGCAGGCGTCTCCATTCCTATATTTTTTAAACCCTATTCTTCTAGGGTTAAGGCTGCCAAAATAGAAAAACAGGTGGCACAGAGCGATTTCAATCGCTATGAAACCGATTTAAGTAGCCAGTTTAAACAGGCCTATCAGGATATGTTGAAAGGTTCAAAAAGTCTGGACTATTATCAAAACAGTGCCTTACCCAACGCAAATCTTATTTTGACACAATCGCAGATTGCTTTCCAGAACGGGGAAATAGGATATGTGGAATATTTGCAGGCTTTACGCACTTATTCAGATATAAAATTCAATTATCTGCAAACCGTCAATGATTACAATCAATCAGTTTTTACACTACAATACCTAATAGGTTTATAATCCAAGAACAATGAAAAAATATATAGAAATGAATAAGATGCTCCTTCCTGTCTATATCATCACGATTGCTTTTGCGCTATCGTCATGCGGAGACAAAAAAGTGAAAGAAGAAAATACGGTGAATACAACCGATACCGCTTTAAACCCCAAAAATGAAAACACAGTTGAAATTACCAAATCACAATACCAAACCGTAGGTATAACATTAGGCTCTGCAGAAATGAAAGCTTTAAGTGGGGTTTTAAAAGTGAATGGCTTTATCGATGTGCCGCCCCAAAATTTGGTGAGCATCACTACGCAGATGGGTGGAATCATCAAATCCACCCCTTTATTGCAGGGAACAATGGTTAAAAAAGGTCAGGTAATTGCTGTACTCCAAAATCAGGATTATGTGATGCTTCAACAAGATTACTTAGAGAGTAAAAGCCAGCTTGAATTTACAGATAATGAATATAAACGCCAGCAGACCCTAAGCCAACAAAATGTGAATTCGCAAAAGACGGTACAACAATCCAAGGCAAATTACCAAAGTACGCTTGCTAAGGTAAATGCATTGGCAGAACGTTTAAGGCTGATCAATATCAATCCAAATAGTTTGACTGCTGGTAATATCCGCAGTCAAATCAATATCTATTCGCCTATTAGCGGTTCTGTTACCAAAGTAAACGTTAATGTGGGCAAATTTGTGAATACCAATGATGTTTTGTTTGAGATTGTAGATGGTTCTAATTTACATGTGGAGTTAAATGTGTTTGAAAAGGATGCCGTAAAAGTAAAACCTGGGCAAAAAGTAAGGTTTTCTTTAACCAATGAAAGTACCGAGCGTATAGCAACAGTGAAGCTGGTAGGTAAAGAAATCAATCCAGACAAAACCATCACCGTTCATAGTGTGGCATCAGGTTCAGGTATTTCCTTTATTCCCGGGACCTATCTAAAAGCTTATATCGAAACAGGAAATGTAGAGGTACTTTCTCTTCCAGAATCTGCCGTGGTAGATTTTGAAGGGAAGAAATACATTTTCATAGCTAAAGATGGACAAACAAAACAAGCGCATCAGCATCAAAAAGCAGCGTCCGAGCAGCAGCAGGAGGCAGCGGGAGAAATGTTCCACTTTGAGATGACGCCCATTACTACCGGGATTATCGATGCTGGTTATGTTGAAGTGCAAATCCCTGAGAATTTACAGACTAAAGGTAACATTGTGCTAAAAGGGGCTTATGATTTGTTATCTAAAATGAAAAACAGCGAAGAAGAATAAGGTTTAATAGCAATAGAATTATGTTTCGGACAATAGAACACTCGCTCTTCTTGGGTTTAATTCCTGTTGGAACAATCTTAATCGGTGGTTTAATTGCTGTGTTCTTCAAGCTTGCTAAAACTATCCAAAGTACCATTTTACATTTTGCAGCGGGTGTTGTTTTTTCTGTGGTAGCGGTTGAAATATTACCTGATGTGGTCCGCATTCACAGGCCTCTCCAAATCATATTAGGTTTTTTAACTGGAGTGATGGTCATGTTATCACTAAAGTTTTTTATTAAAACACTTGAGAAGAAAAGTGAAAGGAGCATAGAAAAAAAGAGTTTTCCAATTACCCTATTTATCGGGATTGCCATTGATATATTTATTGACGGGCTACTGGTTGGAATTGCCTTCTCTGTAGGCAATAAAGAAGGATTTTTATTGACACTTGCTATTGGCATAGAGCTTTTTTCTTTGGGTTTGGCTACTGCAACATCCTTTAGAGAAAAAGCGATTAGTAAGTTTAAGACCATCCTGTGTATAGGTCTTCTTAGTCTTATTTTTTTGGTGAGCCTTGCTTTGGGAATCACCCTTTTACATAATATCAAAGACCTGATGCTAGAGTTTATTCTTTCTTTTGGGCTTTCTGCACTACTTTTTTTGGTTGTAGAGGAACTACTGACCGAGGCGCATGAAGTTAAAGAGAGTCCTTGGCAAACCAGTGCTTTCTTTGCAGGTTTTCTCCTTTTCCTAATTATGGGAATGTATTTATAATAAACAACAGATATAATAATAGTTTAAAACGATATAACAATGAAAAAAGAAGATAAAAATAAATCCCCTAAAAAAGGCGATGAACCTAGAATTGACATCAATAAAAGAACTAAAGCTGAAGAAAACGAGAAACACAAGGATCACGATGAAAATCATGAGCATAGTGGGATTTTTGGAGCCAATACAGAACTTATTTTTAGTATTATTTGCGGTGCATTTTTATTGACTGGTTTTGGTTTGAGCTTTATTGCAGGATTACCTTTTTGGGTAAGTTTAACCTGTTACATCATTGCTTATTTTTTTGGTGGCTTTTTTACGACCAAAGAAGCGGTAGAAACTATAGCGAAAGGTCATTTTGAAATTGACTTTTTGATGCTGGTAGCGGCTGTTGGTGCGGCCACCCTTGGGAAATGGGCAGAAGGAGCGTTATTGCTCTTTCTGTTCAGCTTAGGGCATGCCCTGGAACATTATGCAATGGGTAAAGCAAGAAAATCTATTGCCGCCTTGTCAGAACTTGCGCCAAAAACAGCTATCCTTAAAACCGAAGATGGAGAAAAAGAGGTTGCCATTGAAGATTTAAAAATTGGCGATATTATTTTAGTGAAACCCAACAGCAAAATTTCTGCTGATGGGATGGTTTTACAAGGAGAAAGCAGTGTTAATCAGGCGCCCATCACTGGTGAAAGTATTCCGGTAGATAAGTATCCTGCAAAAGATAAAGATGCAGTTGATGAAAAAAATCTTCCTGCTGAACATCGGGTTTTTGCAGGTTCAATAAATGGCTCACAGGTACTCGAAATTAAGGTGCTTAAAGTAGCTAAGGATTCTACCCTTGCCAGATTGGTTAAGCTGGTTAATGACACTGATGCCCAAAAATCTCCAACGCAACTGTTTACTGATAAGCTACAGAAGTATTATGTACCTGCTGTACTGGGTTTGGTAGTGCTTCTCCTATTTGCGTTTTTAGTGATAGATGAAAGTTTTTCTGACAGCTTTTACAGGGCAATGTCTGTTTTGGTAGCAGCAAGCCCTTGTGCTTTAGCTATATCTACACCAAGTGCCGTGTTGAGCGGTATAGCAAGAGCAGCCAAAGATGGGGTATTGATAAAAGGTGGCGGACCTTTGGAACAATTGGGAGAACTAACGGCCATAGCTTTTGACAAAACCGGAACCATAACAGAAGGAAAACCGAAGTTAACAGTGGTAAAAGGTTTTAATAATACTTCGGAAGACGATGTCTTGAAAATAGCAGTTGCTGTAGAAAAGTTGAGCGATCACCCTTTAGCGGCGGCTGTGGTTAAGGACGGGAAAGAAAGGTTAAAAGATGTTGAAATTCCTAAGGCACAAAACCTCGAATCGGTTACGGGGCATGGAGTAAAGGCAAAACTCAATAACACTCAAATTACCATCGGAAATAAAAAGCTGTTTAAAACTCTACCTGATGAAGTACTGAAAGCAGTAGAAAAATTGGAGAGCGAGGGTAACACCACCATGATAATCCAACAAGATAAAACCTTTATCGGTTTGATTGCCTTAATGGACACGCCAAGAGACAATGCAAAAGCAACATTAGAAGAGCTCAAAAAATTGGGCATCAAAAAAATGGTGATGCTTACAGGTGATAATCAAAAAGTTGCAGATGCCGTAGCCAAACAAACAGGTCTTACGGAAGCTTGGGGCAGCTTACTCCCAGAAGAAAAAGTTAACGCAATTGAAAAACTGATTCAACAGGAAAAGAAAGTAGCGATGGTGGGGGATGGTGTAAACGATGCTCCGGCTATGGCAAAAAGTACTGTTGGCATTGCCATGGGTGCCGCTGGTTCTGACGTGGCACTAGAAACAGCCGATATCGCACTAATGGCTGACAGACTGGATAACCTTCCGTTTGCCATTGCGTTAAGCCGTCAATCAAGAAGAATCATTAAGCAGAACCTTTGGATGAGTTTGGGAGTAGTAGCTATATTAATACCCTTGACAGTATTGGGAATTGCTACCATTGGCCCAGCCGTGATAGCTCACGAAGGTTCAACCTTAGTCGTGGTGTTTAATGGACTGAGGTTGTTGGCTTATAAGAAACGATAGGTCGCTTTCCGTTTATTTCCTTTTTCTTTTTGAATGGCAACATTCGAATATTTTGATACTAAATAGATTGTTCTATTTAGTATCAAAATAAATAAACACAAGGCTTTAGTATTAAAAAAAGGTTATTATTTCCGATATGGAAATCTATTAAAAAAGCAATATTATTGAAAATAATCATCGCTAAAAAAAGGTTTTTGTTCGGAAGTATTGCTTCTACGTCATATCACTTTAAAAGCTACCCAATAAATAAGCAACGGTAAAATCATAAATTGCAAAACGGGCGAAAGACCTACGGTTATCACTGGGATTATAGGCATACTTGCAGCATAACTCCAAGTCCCTATTGAAAGATGTCTAGTTTCCGCAAGAACGGCACCTATTCCACCTGCGATTATCAAGAATAGAATTTTTGATAGATCTATCTTTTTAATCCATAGCGAATCTTTATAAATAAGAGAAAAGCCAAAGAAAATCAAAAGTACCATTATTGCATCCGCAACTGAAGCCATAACGCAGAAAAGAATATGGCTTAGTGAATATAAACCTTCTTTATACAAAGGAATTTGCAAAATCTCCCAAATGGTATTAAAAAGAAACGCAAACAACAGTACTGTTAAAATATACTGTTTAAACGAGCTTTTATTCTCGGATTTACGTAGCAAAATCAAGTATAAAAAAATGTTTAGTGATATGGCTATTACAGGAATTAAAACGATAGAAAGGGAGAGCTTCTGCATAAGTTAGAGTGTTAAATTCTTGTACTAAGTTTAAATAACCTAATAATTTTATAAATTGTAATAATTACTTGTCAAGTTTTGACAGGTAATTAAATGGCTTTTGCCATTTATTCGCAAGCCTCGGCACATCTTCAACATGCTTTAACCTATTCTTTACGATGTTCTGTTTTCATTTCGGCGTGTTTTTCAAATTATTCGACACATTGTAAGTATCGGAACAAATCCTACTAATTCAGTACGGCATTATCACTTTCTAGATTATACTATTAAATTATTAATAGCTTTTTATAAATTATTGAACCAATATTGCAGTTTTGTAGAGAAACGGAAGCCCATCATGTTCCCATTCAAAGAAAAGCATATATTTCCCTTTTTTAAATCTATCAAGAGGGACTTCTAAAAAGTCTTTGTTTAAGCTATCTGCCTCAAAGCTATAACTAGCTTTGTGATTCAGTCCGGTAAACATTTGGATTATTCCTTTTACCGGGTGAGAGAATTGAATTTTTAAACTTCGCATTTTCTTATCGTATTACCTACTAAGGTATAAAACACAGAATAGATAGGAATGACTAAAATCACTTAATATATTGATTATAAGTTTTTTGTAATGGTTGTAATCATTTTTAAAAGTGACCAATGTCATTTTTTAACAAGTGATCAGCAGTTAGATTTACATCATTATAAAACAGTAATGAAAAAATTATTAGCCGTATTCCTTCTCATAGCATATTCAGCTGCTGCCTCCGGAGTGACGCTTAATTATCATTATTGTGGTGAGCAACTTAGTAATGTCTCTCTTATAAATTTCAGTAATAAAGTTGTTTGCTTGTGTAACCCAGATATGATGCCTAAAGGTTGCTGCCAGGATAAGGTAGTTTACCATAAAACGGATAACCACAAAAACCTTCTGAATTGCTACGATTTCAATAAACTAACCACCTCCGGTTATTTAACCCCTGCAACTGATCATCAGAATTATAGCCTAAGCTCAGTTAATTACGACTTAAACTATCCCAATAATCGGGTCAGGCATAGCAAGCCCCTGGCTATTTTTCTAGCCATCCAATCTATACTTATATAGAAAAATAGAATATAATTAATCAGGATGAACTATTGCGAATATCATTGTGCCGCAACAGTCGTTAAATTATATTCTAATATCCCTCGGTAACACATCCTTTGTTCGGATGTGTAGGGAGCTTATTTTATATGTTCCGTCTAAAAATTTTATTTCCATAAAAATTTGAATTTAAGTAGAGTGCCAAACGCACATATACTGTTCAATTAAGTTCGGTATAATAAAAAATCTGTCGAGCTTAATGATCAATAACTAAAAGGATCGACAGAGATGAAAACCCAATTAAATATAAAAAATATGTGCTGTGGCAGGTGCATCGTAGAGGTAAGAAGAATATTTGAACAAACAGGTTTGCCTTCGCTTGAGGTTAATTTGGGGGAAGTGATTCTTGAAAAAGCGATAACCAAAGAGCTACAGGAAAAACTGGAGCAAAATCTGGAGAAACATGGCTTTGCCCTTGCTTTATCTGTGGATGAAAAACTTGCGGTCGATATTCAAACATTACTGGTAACCTATCTTAATGAATACTTGATGGCTAAAGAAAAAGCACTTACTGTTTCAGATTATTTATCAACGCAGCTCCATAAAAGCTATAAGCATTTAAGTGCAGTATTTAAAAAGGTAACAACTATAACTATTGAGCGGTACTTCGTTAGGCTGAAGGTTGAAAAGGCTAAAGAGTTACTCATATTAAATGAGATGGATATTGCCGAAATAGCCTGGTTACTGGGTTTTAGCTTTTCTCAGAATTTCAGCACTCACTTTAAACGCGAAACCGGAAAAACACCTCGAGAATACAAAAACAACCCTGTACCGGAACGGATTCACTTACAAAACTTAATTCCACATAATTTCAAACAATAAGAGCCATTTAACCAAACAAAAAATAAAGGGTTTAAGGCTACTTTTAATTATCATTATTAAAGATTAAAACCCATTGATTAAAACATAGAAATCATGAAAAGAAAACACTTCTTATTTACCTTACTATTAGCATTCCTCACAACTTTTACTGTTGATACATTCGGCCAAACTAAAAAAGATACTACCCAGTCTGAAAAAATATTTATCAATAAAAAAGGGGAGATCCACGACCATGGCTGGAACAAAATAGGTTTTATCACTAAAGATGATATTGTTAAAAACAACCAGGGAAAGACCCTTTATTTTATTGATGCCAAGGGAAATGTGATTGCTGCAAACGGGAAAAACCTAGGCAAAGCAAAAAAGAATGGTAATTATTCCAATATCAATGGAGCGAATATAATTACAGTGCGAGATTTAGATGCGGAAAAGTGTGAGATTTTAGACCCAAAGGGGCATTCACTCGGCACTGTACATAAGAATTACAAGTTACATGCTTGCGCAGCCCATTGTTTTGGATTAGAGAAAAAGAATGAGAAGACTACAAAATCAAAATAAGCCTTTTCAGCAACATAGCAAGCTTAATAAATTAATTGTCAACAATTTAAAATTAAATAATTATGATTCATTATGGAAATGTTGGAGGTATGCACCTGGTATGGTGGTTCTTCTGGGTGATTATGTTAATATGGATTTTTGCTACACCATGGGATATCCCCGGTCAGCGAACTAAAAAGAACACTCCTTTAGATATTTTGAAGAGACGATTTGCCGCAGGGGAAATTCAAAAGGAAGAATACGAAGAGAAGAAGAAATTGATTGAACAGAAGTAATCACATAAAAATTAAGATCATGACCCATCAACAAATAAAAAATTGTGTAGATGCCTGCATAGCCTGTGCCACTACTTGTAACTATTGTGCCATATCCTGTCTAGAAGAAGAAAATGTAAAAAATCTTACCAATTGCATAAGACTTGATTTGGAATGTGCAGCAATTTGTAAGGCTGCAGCAGAATTGATGAGTATAGAAGGTGCTTACTCAAAAGAGCTTTGCCAGCTATGTGCCGCCATTTGTAATGCCTGTGCAGCAGAATGTGAAAAACATGTAGCAATGGGAATGGATCATTGTAAAGAATGTGCGGAAGCATGTAGAGCCTGTGCCAAAGAAACCATTGAAATTTATCAAGCGTTGGAAGCACAAGAGCAGGAGGCAAAGGAAAAACAACACTTTTTGGTTACGCAGGAAGAATGTGCCATTTTATCGAGCTTAACAGCAGAATTGATAAGTTTAAAAAGCAGTTATGCCAAGCAAATTTCAGAAATAAATGCAAATGCTTGCCATGCCGTAGCGGAAGATTTACACGGAAATACAACTTCAGAAATGGAGCACTGTAACGCATGTGCAACCACTGCTAAAGAAGCTCATGAGCATTTGACTGGGCAAGATGAAACGACAGAAAAAGAGCAACCAAAGGCAGCGCAGGATGAACTGAATAAGAATAACAAAAAGCATTCTTCGGCTTTGTTGGCTGCATCGGTTTGGCGAAGTCCGTCGGCTTCTGCAAGGTCTCATGTTGATCGTGATATTAGAGGGAGAAGAAGTCCTTTTACAAATGCTGGGCCTTTTATCTCTCTGTAGCTAATGGGAATATATGTAATATCTTAAAATTAATAAAATGAAAAAACACATTTTCTGGATGGTGATTGGCTGTACGTTGCCACTACTGTTGATATTTATCGCTCCGGCTTTAGGCTTGGGTTCGGGCATCACTTTATTCATATTTATCCTTGCCATGTTTGCCTGCCATTTACTGATGCCCATGAATCACAATGGCGCCCACGAGCATGATGATAAACAGCATGTAAAAACACTAAAAAAAGAAAACCATGAATAGCACCATTAATGTCAAAAAATTTGGTTTAGCAGTTGGCATTACCATCGCCTTGCTTTATTTGGGCTGTATGTTAGTGATGACGACCGCTGGTCCAGAAGGGTCTGTAAAATTCTTTAACAGCCTATTGCATGGTCTTGATGTTTCGACTATCATCCGAATGGATATCCCATTATGGGAAGCCGGAATTGGACTGGTAGAAACATTTATTCTCGGCTGGCTATTGGGTGCATGTATAGCCGGCTTTTATAACATTTCAATAAAAAATAATAAACATTTCAATAAAAAATAATAACAATGGACAGACGTAAATTTTTAGCAACTGGTGCTTTAAGCACTGCTGGAGTCGTATTTTTTCCGGGAGATCTTTTAGCAAAAGAAGCAAAATTAAATGCACCATCAAAGTTTCCTGATCCCATCCCTTTTAAAAAAGTTGGTGAATGGAAAGAGTTTGAACTTTACTTAGACATTAAAATTCATGAACCCGCTCCCGGTTTTCAATATCATACGCTCGCGTTCAATGATATGATCCCAGGCCCAGAAATTAGGGTGCAATATGGCGATAAAGTGAGGGTAAAGTTTAAGAACAAAACTGGCTTAAATCATACCATTCACTGGCATGGCATCCATGTGCCATGGCGTATGGATGGGGTGCCTTTTGTAACTCAACTCCCGGTAATGCCTGATAATGAATTCGTTTATGAATTTGAAGCAAAACCCGTTGGAACGCATTTTTACCATTGCCATTGGGGTACACTAATGCACATGCAAGCGGGAATGTACGGTAGCTTGATTATAGAAGACCCAAATGACCCTATCAAAAAGCAGTTCAATTATGAAAGAGAATATACTTTGGTTTACTCCTCTCATGATGTGAATTTCATTAGAACAGAGATGAACCGAATGCTAACCCGCATGAAGGAACGTAGCTATTTGATGAAAGAAGGACGTTTTGAGCATGAACGCTGGTCGGTTTTTGATAACAGAAAGCAACTGGAGGAGTCCATGAAAAATGGATATGAGCCTCCTTATGCACTTTCGCGTAGGTCTCCTGCTAATTTACCAGAATCTAACTGGTTTACGGTAAACGGAAAATCATATCCTGACACTCCTTATCTGTTTATTAAATCCAGAGAAAAAATAAGGGTAAGATTGATAAATGCGGGTTCAGTTGATCATCATCTACACCTGCATGGACATGATTTTTGGATGGTAGCAGACGATGGAATTCCGTTGCCTCAACCTTGGCAACGAAATACAGTGCCGCTTACACCTGGCAAAACCTATGATATAATTATCGAAGGCAATAACAGGGGAATCTGGACTTTTCATGATCATGATACCAGAAAGGTAACCAATAATGGTCTTTACCCAGGCGGTAATCTATTGGCATTGGTTTATGAAGATTTACCTCCAGAAGAACTCATCATCTCTAAACATAGCGGAAACGACATGTTTAAGGGAATGGACAATATGGAAGGTCACGAAGGAATGGACATGAAAGATAAAAGTATGGACATGAAAAAAATGATGTTCGGCGAAGATAAGCTGCCAAAAATTGCTTTGGACGAATAAAATTTCAGATATAAAATTTAAAATAATGAGAAATATTTTTTTTATACCGCTGTTGGTTTTGCTGGGCTCAACCTATACGGCGAAAGCGCAAAGTGAGGGAGAAGAGGTTTTACCCCAGATAGAAATTGGATTTAAAACTATCACTACTGGAAATTATTACAATAATAAAGGGAATGCGTCATTAAATATCCCTATCTTAAACGAAGGTGATCAAGTGCTCTCAGATTTTTCTGATTCGTATTTGATGTTGGGGGTAAGCCAAAAGTTGTACCGTGGCTGGCGTGGCCAAATGGTAATGGGTTTAACCTTTCCCGATGTGAACTCTGGTTTAGGCCAGGTGTTCTATAATCAGGTGATGCTAAAAGTAGAAAACCAGAAGAATATTATTAAACTGGGACGGAGTACCTCTCAATCTACGCTTGCTCAATTTTCTACTTTCAGGGATGATGATGCAATCCAATACAACTACGTACTCAATCCTTTTTCGGGTGGCATTAATAGCCAGGATAATCAATATGCCAATGTAATAGAATATACACATATTTTAGGGCAAAGGTTTTATGTCACTTTTCATGGGGAGAATTATGCTGATTTTCAAAACCCCAGCCAGCTTGGTATCAATGGATTGGGCGGTTCTGTCCTGTATCGTATGCCTCAAAGTCAGGTATGGAACCGGAATGTATTGCAGCAGGTGGGATTTAGCGTTAATAACTTCATCAATACACCTGTTGATTTAAATAATGGCCAGAAAAAAACACTCACCAATCTGCTTGCAACTGCCACCTTTAATCTTTTACCAGATCCGGTACATTTTATTGATTTCAAAATACAAGCTGTTAAGAATTTTGGATTAAAGGATGTAAAGGACATTATGGATTATACCAGTTACAGCCGTACTAAAAGTACTGCCGTTTTTGGAATGCTACGCTACTTAAATCGTAAGTTAGAAAGGCCTAGGTATCAAATCTCTGCGGGCGTTGGTTATAAAACCTTTTCTGATATTGGTAATGATACCAAACAGTGGATGCTGATTTCCAATGCATTTTATCGCATTGGCAACAATTTCGATTTACTTGTACAATACAAGTACAATCAAAATAATGGGGAATTAAAACCCTTGTTAGGAAATAACCAACAACGTTTTCAGATGGGAATTGCCTATACATTCAATAAAATATTCAATAACCAGTTTGATGACAGGAATTCAATTTTAAACCTCGAACATGGATATATCAAATAGAAACCAATATATAAAACATAATGAAAATATTATTAGCAACAGATGGATCGCAACATAGTGTAGCGGCCGTTGAAGAAATAGCAGGCAGACCTTTTCTACCAAATACGGAATTAAGAATCATCTCTGTTTTTGAAAATCCGTCTATATACGCATACGCACCCTTACCAATGGGTGGGATGGAAAATTATTATCAGGAAATGGAACTGACCGCAAGAAAAGCGGCAAGGGAAGCTGTTGAAACAGCGGCCGAGCTGATTGGTTCAACAAATAAAACGCTATCGATAACTACTGCAGTATTGGAAGGATCAGCAAAAGAAGTCATTTTAGACGAGGCGGATGCTTTTAATGCCGATCTGATAGTAGTTGGGCCACATGGGCGTAGCGGGTTCGAAAGGTTTTTGCTAGGCTCAGTTTCGCAGGCGGTAGCGTTACACGCTAAATGTTCTGTAGAAATTGTACGCACACGAGACGTAAAAAAAGAAGATTAACGAGATAAATTTTGTTTAAGCAAAGAAGATGACTGTAAGTACTCCCAGATTCATGAAAAAGATAAATAGCAATTTGCTGATTTCCATGATGGGTCTTTTCGTGGTGATGATCGGCTACGGGGTATTGTTGCCTGTACTTCCTTTTTTTATAGAAAGGTTAATTTCGGAACCCACCTCTCAGGAAAACATTGCTTTCCATTTCGGGATACTTACAGCCATTTATCCGGTAGCATTGGTTTTTACAGCTCCTTTTTGGGGAAGAATTGCTGATCGGACTGGGGCAAAAATGCCTATTTTGTTAGGATTAGCAGGTTTTACATTAATGCAGGTCATCATTGCTTTTAGTACTACCTTAACGATGCTTTACGTTGCAAGAATTTTGGGAAGCTTGCTTTCCGCTTTTCTGGTTCCGGTCATCATCGCCAACATTTCGGCAATAACCAAAAAAGAAGAACGTACTAAAGCGATGGCATGGGCAGGTACCGCAGTAAGTGCTGGCGTGGTAATAGGTCCCGGAATAAGTGGGTTACTGATACAGAGCGATCTTCATCTTAGGCTGCAATCCATCCATATCATGTTCGATCGTTTCAATGTTCCTTTTCTGGCACTAGCTACATTAGGTTTAGTAACATTAGTTGTTGCTCTGGTATTTCTCAAAAACAAAAAACAAAAGGTTGTAGAAACAAAAAGCAACCAGAGCGATGCGTTATTTCCATCGGGTAAATGGAAATCTTTCAGAAGACTTTTGTTCTTATCCCTTATTATTCAGTTGGGTATCACTTCCTTTGAGAGCGTTTTTCCACTTTTCATTAAAGATAGCGGTAGTTTTTCAATCGCATTTGTGGGCGCAGGTCTGTTAATTTGTGGTTTGGTGATGTCTGTTCTGCAACCAGTTGTTGCCAAATGGGGAACATTAATCATTCAAAATCCTGAGAAACAGATTGCTATTGGCTTTCTGATTGTTGGCCTCACACTGCCAGTATTTGTGCTCATCGATTCAAAAATAATTATTCTCCTTGTCATAGTGCTCTTCGGCTTAGGGGCTTCAATGGTAATCCCCAATTTATTGGCAATCATATCCTTAAAAGAAGAGAATTCATCAGGCTGGGCTATAGGGATGCAATCTTCCTTTGGAGGGATCGGGCAAATATTGGGGCCTTTAACCGGTACCGCTTTGTATATAATTAACCCTTCTTCTCCTTTTTATTTTACGGGGGGATTGCTTGTCGCTACTGCCCTTGTGGGTTTAAATAATTTATCAGAAAATGGTTTTAAGGTAAAAAACTATTTTATCAGAAAATCTACAGAGCCAATAAAAAATAACGTAACAATAAATCCTTCCGGCAATGGTAAATAAATCAAAATCGGCTGGTTCTTTTTTATTGCATTTGTGGGAACAAATTAGCCACACCGTGGTCTTGCTTGTTCTTATAGCACTCGTATATATTTATTTGATGCAGTTTCTTGACCATAACCTCCCTTGGATTCCCTATTTGGTTATTTCATTGGCACTAGTCAAAACTATCTATTTTACTTTTTTCACTTTCAGGCAGGTAAATAAATCTATTAAACAATGTCATTCATTTGGCCAACTCTTGTGGGTTTTTGGACTGTTGGTGTTCTTAATCATCTTTTCTTTTGCTGCGGATTTTACTTGTTTAGCGGCCGCTCATCCCGGTTCTTTTAAGGGGAGACAAATGGCTGTCACTTATGCCGAAAAATTGTTCGAGTATTTCTACTTCAGTGTGGTCACGTTCGCATCTATTGGCTACGGAGACCTAGTCCCTGTAACTGTTCCTGCAAGGCTATTGGTCATTTTAGAAATAGGGCAAAGTTTTGTAATGGTAGTTTTTGGGCTTTCTAATATTAATAATATACATACTACTATAAAAAATCAATAAACTATGAAACAGAAAATAGCATTAATTGGATACGGTGTAATTGGAAAAAGGGTTGCGGATGCCATTGCCTTACAGTATGATATGGAATTATCTGGCGTTTGTGATGTAATTAGCGACTGGCGCATCCATACTGCCATTAATAAAGGATATACGATATATGCAGCTAACGAAGGTGCGCTTATCGAAATGAGTAAGGCTGGTATCAATGTTTCTGGAAAGATGCATGATTTGTTGATAAAATCAGATTTGGTGGTTGATTGTACGCCTAAAAAGATAGCCGCTGAAAACATAGAAGTCTATAAAGAGCTGGGTATAAAGTTCATTCTGCAAGGGGGAGAAAAACATGAAACTACAGGCCATTCATTTAGTGCAGAGAATAATTATGCTTCTGCTTTAAACCTTGGTAGTACCCGAGTAGTTTCCTGTAATACTACCTCCATACTAAGAACGCTTACAGCTCTAAAAAAAGCAAAACTTTTACAAACCGCCCGAGGAACTTTGTTACGCAGGGCTACAGACCCATGGGAAAGTCACTTGGGTGGGATTATGAATACGCTTGTACCAGAGAAAGATATCCCAAGCCATCAAGGACCTGATGCAAAAAGTGTGGATCCGGAACTAGATGTGATTACCATGGCAGTAAAAGTGCCTGAAACTTTAAGCCATCTGCATTACTGGAATGTAAAACTTAGTCGTACAGCTTCCAAAGATGAAGTGATGGAAGCTTTTAAACTATCCACCCGCATCACTTTTATAAATTATTCAGATGGTTTGTTATCCAATAACACCATTAAAGAAAAATACCTAGACATGGGCAGGCCTTGGGGAGATATGTACGAAGTAGCTCTTTGGGAGGATATGCTGACCGTTGAGAGAGATGAACTCTTTTATGCATACGTGGTGGATAACCAAGCCATTGTGATCCCAGAAACGATAGATGCTATAAGGGCGCTTACTGGTATTGAAGGAAATGCGGAAAAGTCTATCCAAAAAACGAATAAAAGCTTGGGTATTAACAGTTAAGTTATTGAAGCGTAAGTACCCGTTAAAATAAATAAAATGGACACCTCTTACATAAGGAACATGGTTAACGTAGAGAAAAAAGGAATTATACTTAGCCCCACTGAAAATGACTTTGAAAATAATGGGATATTAAATCCTGCTGTTTACCAAGACGGTAATGACGTACACCTGTTTTATCGGGCGGTGGCAGAGGGTAATTATTCTACTATTGGTTACGCCAAAGCTGATGGCCCCTTAAATATCGTAGAGCGGCTGAAACGCCCCCTCGTAGTGATAGAACACGATTTTGAAAAACACGGCGTAGAAGATCCTAGAATTGTTAAAATAGAGGATACCTATTATATAACCTATACGGCTTACGATGGAATAAATGCAATGGGTGCGCTTGCCACTTCAAAAGATTTGAAGGATTTTGAAAAGAAAGGAATTTTTACCCCACCTATCAATTATAAAGACTACAAATATCATTTGGAACACTGTAACCAAGAAAAACTAAATCCAAAATATTATGATTATTCAAAACTCTTTGAAAGTATAGGATTAGCTGACGATAAGCAGCGGTTACTAAGAGATAAGGATGTCGTTTTATTCCAAGAAAAAATTAACGGAAAATTCGCTTTGTTGCACCGCATTTGGCCGGGTATCCAGATGGTGTATTTTGATGATTGGGCAGAGCTTACCAAACCGTTTTGGGAAAATTATCTAAAAGATCTTACCGCACATATTGTGATGGATCCAAAATACGATTTTGAAGTGAATTACCTGGGGGCAGGATGCCCACCTATCAAAACCGAAGATGGATGGTTGCTGATTTACCACGGAGTTTGCGAAACAACTATTGGGAAAACTTATCACGCCGGTGCCGCATTGTTGCAATTAGATAAACCCGAAATTGAAATTTCACGATTGCCCTATCCCCTCTTCTCCCCAACCGAAAAATGGGAGGTTGAAGGTGTGGTAAATCATGTAGTATTCCCTACAGGAACCGCACAGTTTGGAGATGACTTATACATTTATTATGGCTCGGCAGATCATAAAATAGCAGTTGCTCTGGTAAACATGAACGAGCTTTTAAACGAATTGAAAAAACACGCCTAATCCTTAAGCTATGAAAACATCTAACACTAATCTTAAAATGCTAATGGTATCATCCTACCCTCCAAGAGAATGTGGAATTGCCAGTTTTTGTTATGATATGGTAGATGCGATGAGCCAGATTTTTGGAGAGAGCCTTCCGATTGAGATTTGTGCCTTACAAAATAACGATGAACCCATCGCCTACGGAGAAGAAGTATCGTATGTGTTGAATACAACGCAACCCAATCAATATCAAAAAATTGTAGATGATATTAATGAGCGTAGCGATATAGGAATGATAGGCATTCAACATGAATTTGGGCTTTATGGCGGAGAATATGGCAATGATCTAATACCTTTCATGTTAGCGGCAAATAAGCCTATTGCAATTATCCTTCATACTGTTTTGCCCGATCTTGACAAAAAAAGAGCTAAAGTGATGCATGCCATCGCAGATCTCTCCGATGCAATCATTGTACTTACAAACCAATCCAAAAAGTTACTGATTGACCAAAATATTTGCAATGCCGATAAAATTTATGTGATCCCTCACGGTACTCATATTGTTCTTTGGAAAGACAAAGCAAGATTGAAGCAAAAACATGGTTTTGAAAATCATACCATACTATCCACATTTGGTCTGCTGAGCGAAAATAAAGGGATCGAAACTATTTTACATGCACTGCCTAAAGTTATAAAAGCACATCCTGATGTGGTATATCTTATACTCGGAAAAACACATCCGGAAGTGCTTAAAAGAGACGGAGAACAATACAGAAATAAATTGAAGGCAATTACGTCGAGCTTAAAAATTCAGGGTCACGTAAAGTTCATCAATGAATATTTACCGTTAAATACCCTACTTGAATATTTGAATATTTCTGATTTATACCTTTTTTCCTCAAAAGACCCTTATCAGGCAGTAAGCGGAACATTTGCATACGCACAAAGTGCCGGTTGCCCCGTGATATGTACACCAATTCCACATGCGGTAGAGATGATTGACGATGGCACAGGTGTTTTACTTGATGAATTTGAAAACCCTGAAAAGTTTGAGATTGCCATAATGGATTTATTAGATAATAAGGAAAAGAGAACAAAACTTGGAAAAAGCGCATTATCAAAAACAAGGGCTTTCTGTTGGGAAAATGCGGCCATTGCCTATGCAACTATTTTTGGTAAGCTCACCAACAAATCAGAAGATCTTGATTACGTACTTCCACCTTTTGACTTATCACATATCAGAGAATTGACCACTGCATTTGGCATCATTCAATTTTCAGATTTCTCTCAGCCCGATTTAGATTCTGGGTACACGCTTGATGATAATGCAAGAGCATTGATAGCGATGGTAACACATTATAACCAAAACAAGGACTCAACTGTGCTGGCACTTGCTAACCGTTACCTTAATTTTATCGAATTTGTACAGAAAGACAACGGATGGTTTGAGAATTATGTAGATATAAAGCTTCAAATCACTCCTCAAAACAATCAAGTTAACCTAGAAGATGCAAATGGACGGGCAATGTGGGCGTTAGGATATACTTTGTCACAACAAACTATTCTCCCTAAATCCATTACTACAACAGCCGAATATTGTTGGGAAAAAGCAATTTCTTCTATAGAAAAACTTACCTCTCCCAGAGCTATAAGCTTTGCGCTTAAAGGCTTATACCATTACCACAGTTTTTATAAGGATGAGAAAACCGTTCAACTTGCTAAAATACTGGTAGAAAGACTGATGAACTGCTATCAGTTGACTACAGAACCTGAGTGGTGCTGGTACGAGGACTACTTAACTTATGCCAACAGTGTACTACCGGAAGCAATGATGTTTGCTTATTTGATTATCGGAGAAGAGAGCTATAAAAAAATTGCTATCGTAACGTTCGATTTTTTGCTTTCCAACTATTTTATGAAGGGGCAAATAAAGGTTATCTCTAACAGGGGTTGGTTTCATAAAAGAAATGAGCGCAATTTTTTTGGAGAACAACCCATTGAAATCGCTTATACAATTTTAGCCCTCGATTTATTTTATCAAGTAATCAAAAAAAGAAAATACAAGGATCAATTAAAAATCGCTTTTAGCTGGTTTATGGGGAACAACCATCTGCGTCAGGTGATGTACAATCCGGCAAATGGTGCAGGTTATGACGGCTTAGAGCAAACCCATGTCAACATAAACCAAGGTGCAGAATCTACCCTATGTTATTTGTTGGCAAGGCAAGTAATAGAAAAATATGCACCAATTAAAAACGAACCTGTGTGTGATAAACGCAACCCCGTTTCGCCACTGGTCTCAAAAATTATAACAAAATCTCTTCATAAACCAGCAGTGATGGCCAATCAAAATCTTTTGAAATAAATATAACATGGAACGGATAAAAAAACTTTCCCAAGAAATAAACGAGCTCACTTTGAAAATAAAACAGGAACATCCTGAACTGTATGAATTTTTAAATGAAAACCCAATTACCATCCCAACTAATGAACATCCACAAATAAACACTGAGAACCTAGCTGATTACCTAGATAGCCTGAATCAATTATTAAAACATTACCTCACTAACCAACAACAACAAACCAGTACACAATGAAGAAAAGAAATTTACTATTATTTATGCTGTTATTCATTTCTTTTACGATGGTTAAAGCCCAAAATAAGGAAATGTTTATTGAACAGATTTCTGGAAAAACCATGGTAAGAGAGAATTTTGAGAGTGGAAAGCTGGTAGGAAAACAAGTTTTTACCGCAGAGAAAATGGAGCAAAAGGGTGAACGCTTTTACTTGACTATCAAAACCAAAATTTATGATGAGGAACAAAAGCTATCATCTGTTTATTCAACAACATACCAGTGCAACCCTAATGATGCCAATGTACTTTTATCTGTTTTTACTTTTAATCCAAAAGACAAAAAAATTTCGGTTTCAGCTAAATCCAGTGACTTTAAAAGATTATATGATCTTGATGCAAATAAAATGTTGCGAAGTCTTGATTTAACGCTATATATAGAAACAGGACTTCTCAATTTTCTGGGCTCAAAAAATAGCGTAAGCATTTATAACCGTTCGTTAAGCAAAAATGCACAAGGATGGATGATCGCAGAAAATATTCGCATCAAAGCTTACCTACTGGGAATTAAAATCAAAACCATTGACTATAAAGTCATGGAATATTTAACAAAAGACGGGCTTTTAAGAAAACAGGTTTTTAAGCAATCAAACGGCGATTATTTTACAATAGCCTATAACTAAAAATAAAACCTTACAAAGGTCAAACTCAGTTCATTTTAATCGAAAAGCAAAGTTTAAAATCATTGAAAAAAAGGAATCGTTGTACATAGCAGTAAAGCATGGTGGAAATACCGAAAAGATTAACAAACATCAATCAATGTTAATTTAAAAATCTGTAAATAAGGTAATTATGTAACTTATTAAATTAATTATGTAATTCTTAGCAAGTTAAAGACACTATTTTTATATAAGTTAATTCAAGACAAAAAAAAGATCAGATAATACGGGCAACAGCGAAACTGAACAGCAGGAAACAGTGCAACTGAATAAAAAGCAAATAAATAAAAAATCATGGAAAATTCAATCAAGCATACTTTTCACATTGGCGGCATGAGTTGCGGAGGATGTGTTTCATCAGTTAAAAATAGATTAGCTGCTGCGCCAAATGTGACATCAGTATCCGTTGACTTGGCAAATAAGCAAGCAGAAATAACCTCTTCTGTAGCAGTTAATGCCAAGACACTTCAGAATGCTTTTACAAATACGCATTACACCATTACAGAGCTTAATTAAAATTTTATCACATTCAAAAAATTATTTAATAAATAATCGGGCTATAGCGAAACTGTAGGATCAGTTTAAATTTTAGAAATTATGTATATGTATGATGGTTATCACTTTGGAGGCATGCACCTTATATGGTGGTTTATTTGGATGATTTTTATATTCTGGATTTTTGCTACGCCTTGGGATATTCCCGGACAAAGGAAAAAGAAAATTACTCCGCTTGAATCTTTGAAGATAAACTTTGCTTTAGGAAAAATAACTAAGGAAGAATATCAGGAACAAAAAAAGAGTTTAGAAAACAACCTAAGTGGGCTTCAGAAGCAAAAAACCAAAATAAGTTGACCTGACTTTGTAAAGCGGTAAAATCTTAATAAAAATTAGCATGAAGGAATCGAGAAATATAACTACACTCTTCTTAGATATTGGCGGTGTACTGCTCACTAAAGGTTGGGGTCACAAGTCCCGAAAATTAGCGTCTGAGAAATTTCATCTAAATAGAGATGAAATGGAAGCCAGACATGCTATGGCATTCGAAACTTTTGAACTCGGTAAGCTAACAATGGAAGAGTATCTGAACATGACCGTTTTTTATGAGCCACGAGATTTCTCTAAAAACGAATTCAGACAATTCACCTTTTCCCAATCGCAGCCATTTACGGAAATGATTGAGTTGTTCAAACGACTTAAAAAGCGATATAAACTAAAGATGGTTGCCGTAAGCAACGAGGCAAGGGAATTAAACACTTACAGAATTAAAGAATATCGGTTGACCGAATTGATAGATTTTTTTGTTTCCTCCACTTATGTTCATTTAAGAAAGCCCGATGTTAATATTTACAAACTGGCATTAGATATGGCACAGGCGCAACCACAGGAAACCCTTTGTATCGATGATGTAGGTGTATTTGTAAAGGTTGCAGCAGGATTAGGCATTCATGGTATTTTCCATAGTAACGATGAAACAACTTGTAAAGAATTGAACGCATTAGGATTTGAAACCGAATTATGAAATCCGTAAAGCAACATATCCTCATCATCAACGGTGGCTCGTCCAGCATCAAGTTTGCTCTGTACAACACCAATAAGAAATTAAAAAATATTATTTCTGGCCAAATAAGCAGAATAGGCTTGGATAATCCTGAATTTACTGTTACCGAAAGGCTAAATCCTGATCAAAATCAAATCAAAATAAAGGCAACAAATTTTAAAGAAGCTGCCGAATCTTTAATGGAATGGCTACAAGAGCAAAAATATGTGGAAGGAATTGTTGGCATAGGGCATCGCATTGTTCATGGTATGGAGCATGCACTACCTAAAATTATTGATGACAACTTGTTACAGGAATTGCATAAAATAATGGAGTATGACCCAGATCATCTTCCGGCAGAAATTGAAATGATAGCATTATTTAAAAAGCAATTTCCGCAAGTAATACAGGTAGCCTGTTTTGATACTTCGTTTCATGCCACGATGCCCAAATATGCTAGGATGTTTGCCATCCCAAAAAAGTATTATACCGAGGGCGTTAAGCGCTATGGATTTCATGGAATATCTTATAGCTACCAGATGAAAGAGTTGAAAAAACAAAACCGAGCAGAGGCCAATGGGAAAGTTATTCTCGCTCATTTGGGAAACGGAGCCAGCCTTGCTGCGGTGAAGAAAGGAAAATGCTTAGATACCAGCATGGGTTTTACACCAACGGGAGGCGTAGTGATGAGTACAAGAAGTGGCGATTTAGATCCTGGTGTGGCGTGGTATCTGATGCAAAAGGGACTAGATGCAAAAGAATTTAATGAGCTAATCAATCATCAATCTGGTTTGCTTGGCATTTCGGGCTATAGTTCTAACATGCAGGATTTACTCGAACATGAAAAAAGTAATAAAGATGTAGCCTTGACTATTGAAATATTCTGTTATCAGATCAGAAAAACAATTGGAGCCTACACGGCAACTTTGGGTGGGCTTAATGTATTGGTTTTTTCTGGCGGTATTGGAGAAAATGCACCGTCGATACGCAAGCGTATCTGCGAAGGATTTAATTATCTGGGAATTGAGTTAGATGCTAGGAAAAACAGGAAAAGCGAAAAAATCATTTCAACAAAGAACAGCAAAGTGAAGGTGTATGTAATCCCTACCGATGAAGAAATAATGATCGCGACGGTTACAAAAAAACTACACGATAAGTCTCAAAAATCAAATCTCTCTCCTTAAGATAAGAGTTGAGGGCTAAAAAATTAAATCATGGAAACACAATCTTTAGAAACATCGAAAGAAAATTTATCAGCAGATCTGTTGGATAAAATTGATGCTTACTGGCGAGCCACTAACTATCTCTCTGTCGGGCAAATTTATTTACATGATAATCCACTTTTAAAAGAACCTTTAAAGCCGGAACATATTAAAAATATGTTGCTTGGGCATTGGGGTACAACGCCAGGTCAAAATTTCATCTACGTCCATCTCAACAGGATCATTAAAAAATACGATCTGAGCATGATCTACGTTTCCGGTCCAGGTCATGGTGGTCCTGCCATTGTTGGCAATGTTTATTTGGAGGGTACTTACAGTGAGGTTTATCCGAATATCAGTCAGGATGAAGAAGGGCTAAAAAAGCTCTTCACGCAATTTTCATTTCCGGGTGGGATACCCAGCCATGTATCGCCCGAATGCCCTGGCTCCATACATGAAGGTGGTGAATTGGGCTATTCACTTAGCCATGCTTTCGGTGCTGCGTTTGATAATCCAGATTTAATTGTTTCCTGCGTAGTTGGCGACGGAGAAGCGGAAACAGGGCCATTGGCTACTGCTTGGCATTCCAACAAGTTCCTAAACCCAGTTACTGATGGTGCGGTACTGCCTATCCTTCATCTGAACGGGTATAAAATTGCCAACCCAACGGTGCTTGCAAGAATCGGCGACGAAGAATTGGAACAGCTTTTCTTAGGTTATGGATGGAAACCTTATTTTATTGAGGGCGATGATCCGATGGATATGCATCAAAAAATGGCGGTTTTGCTGGATAAAGTAATCGAAGAAATACAACAGATAAAAAAGAACGCTTCCGAGGATGAAAATTTAGCTCGCCCTAAATGGCCAATGATTATTTTGAAATCCCCAAAAGGATGGACAGGACCTAAATATGTAGATGGCAAAAAAATAGAAGGAAATTTTCTGGCACATCAAGTCCCAATTAAAGACCCTTCAACAAATCCAGCCCACTTAAAACAATTAGAAGAATGGCTAAGAAGTTATAAGCCTGAAGAATTATTTGATGAAAAGGGCAGTTTCAAAAGTGAAC
The DNA here is from genome assembly GCA_018828585.1 of Bacteroidota bacterium. Classification (GTDB taxonomy): domain Bacteria; phylum Bacteroidota; class Bacteroidia; order Sphingobacteriales; family Sphingobacteriaceae; genus Pseudopedobacter. The sequence continues at coordinate 5,568 of JAHJVW010000084.1, read as the reverse complement.
TACAAGAACTGGCACCGTTGGGCAAACACCGCATGGGAGATAATCCACATGCTAACGGTGGACTTTTACTTCAGGATCTCCACATGCCCGATTTTAGGGAATATGGCGTTGAAATGAAACGTGGCGAAATGGGACCGGGCGATACTTTGGTACTCGGGAAATTTATCAGGGATATCATTAAAGAGAATACCGAACAAAGAAACTTCCGGATTTTTGGACCCGATGAAACACTCTCAAACAAACTAGACTTTGTTTTTGAAGCAACCAACCGCCAATGGGAAGCTCCTGTAATTGATACAGATGATTTTCTTAAAAAAGAAGGACGGGTAATGGAAATGCTGAGCGAGCATCAATGTGAAGGCTGGCTGGAGGGGTATTTACTCACCGGCAGGCATGGACTTTTTAATTGTTACGAAGCCTTTATCCATATCATTGACAGCATGTTCAATCAGCATGCAAAATGGTTGAAGGTTACTTCACATTTACCTTGGCGCAGAAAAATAGCCTCTCTAAATATTCTTTTGGTATCGCATGTATGGCGACAGGATCATAACGGTTTTACCCATCAAGATCCAGGTTTTCTGGATGTGGTGATGAATAAAAAAGCATCGGTAGTACGTGTTTACCTACCGCCAGATGCCAATTGTTTGTTATCCGTGATGGATCATTGTTTCCGTAGCAGGCAGTACGTAAATGTGGTAGTGGCAGGTAAACACCCAGCGCCACAGTGGCTGAGTATGGATAAAGCTGTAACACACTGTACCAAGGGTATTGGAATGTGGAATTGGGCAAGTAGCGATGAAAATTTAGAACCCGATGTAGTTATGGCTTGTGCTGGAGATGTACCTACGCTAGAAACCTTGGCTGCGGTTGCTATCCTTCGCGAGAAATTGCCCGAACTGAAAGTGCGGGTAGTAAATGTGGTTGATTTAATGAAATTACAACCAGAAACCGAACACCCTCATGGTTTAAATGATAAAGACTTTGATACCTTATTTACGAAAGACAAACCGGTAATATTTGCATTCCATGGTTATCCTTGGCTTATTCACAGGCTTACCTATAAGCGAACCAATCATGTAAACTTTCATGTGCGTGGCTACAAAGAAGAAGGAACTATAACTACGCCCTTTGATATGACGGTATTGAACGATATGGACAGGTTTCATTTAGTAATCGATACCTTAGACAGGTTACCACAGTTAAAAAACACTACCGCTCATCTCAAACAAGAGATGCAGGATAAACTCATAGCTCATAAGATCTTTATCAGAAAAGAAGGCATGGACATGCCGGAGGTTAGAAATTGGAAATGGAAAAATTAAGAGCATGGATAAGCAAATTTTAATTGATACCGTTCAGAAATTGTTAGCAGGAGATAAAGGCTTGCTCGCCATGGACGAAAGTGTTAACACCTGCAACAAACGTTTAGCTTCGTTGGGTATTCCACAGACAGAAGAAGCAAGGCGAAGCTTCAGAGAATGGATAATCACTACACCCGGCCTTAACGAAAGTATAAGTGGTGCCATCTTGTTTGATGAAACTATTCGCCAGCAAACAAAAGATGGAACTTCATTTATAGAAGTACTGAAAAAAGCAGGGATAATACCTGGGATAAAAGTGGACAAAGGCGCAAAACCGATGGCTGGCTTTCCTGGCGAAAAAATTACCGAAGGGTTGGACGGACTTCGTGAAAGGCTTAAAGAATATGTGCAACTGGGTGCCCGGTTTGCCAAGTGGCGGGCGGTAATTACCATCGGTGAAAATACTCCTACAAATGCATGCATTGATAGCAATATGCAAAGGCTCGCTAATTACGCTTCCTTATGCCAAGAAGCAGGTTTAGTACCAATTGTAGAACCAGAAGTGCTGATGGAGGGTAATCATACAATGGCGCAAACTTTTGAAGTGACTGAAAAAGTGCTGAAAGCATTGTTCAATCAACTTTATTTACAGAATATATTTATGGAGGGTATTCTGTTAAAACCCAACATGGTAATTGCGGGCAAAAATGCGAAGACACAAAATAGTGCCTACGAGATTGCCGAAGCAACGGTAAACTGCCTGTTACAGTCTGTACCGGCAGCTGTACCCGGAATTGCTTTTTTATCCGGCGGGCAATCCTCACAACAGGCGTCTGAACGTTTGAATGCCATACATAAATATTTTAGTCGAAAATTACCATGGGTAGTAACGTTCTCTTTTTCAAGGGCTATTGAATATCCGGCTATTGAAATTTGGAACGGCGAAGATGCAAACGTGGAAAAGGCACAGAAGGCATTATATCACAGGGCGAAATTGAATGCCACTGCAAGACGTGGAGAGTATGATGCTGAAATGGAAAACGATATTCTTTAGAACCTACAAAAATGATACATCCATCATTCATCTTAAAAAGCACAAGCCAATGCCAAGCATTGATATTATGGGATGAAAGCTCCCAAATAAAGACATACAGACATCTTAAATTGTAAATATTTTTTTATGAAAACAAGCAACATCAATGTACACGACATGCTATCAGTCTGGAGTGTAGAAGAAGTGGAAAAACACTTTGGCGAGGTGCCAGGCGTGGAAAGTGTGACAATGAATTACACCACTGAAACTGCCACAGTTCGCTATGATGAAACCCGTCTAGATGTAGGCGATATAAAAACAGCTGTAAAACAACGCAGTTACGATTCTTTTGCAGCGCAAAATTCGCAGGACAAAACTAAAGAAGATAAAGAGGAAGCCCCAGTCATCCCTTCATCAGACAAAATTCAAGCAGAAAAGGAAAGCCCCGAACCTATAGCAGCTACAAAGACAGAAAATCCTGAAGTGACAGAATCGGATGAGACTGTAAGTAAACTTAAAAAGGATAAAGAGGGAAGAAATTCATCTTCTGAAACAGAGTCTGAAGAAAATGATAAAGATGAAACTAAACCGACAGCAATTGAGGATAAGAAAGCGGAGGATAGTGCAGTTATTGATCACTCAAAAATGGATCATTCAAAGATGGACCACCGTAAAATGGAAGACCCAAAATCCGCCGATCATAGTGATATGGACCACAGTAAAATGGACCATTCAAAATGGGATCACAGCAAAATGAATCACGGAGCTGCTCCGATGGGTATGGCGGGCCACGACCATCATAAAATGATGATTGAAGATTTCAAGAAACGGTTTTGGGTCAGTTTGATCATAACCGTACCCATACTTGTTTTTTCTCCAATGATTCAGGATTTCTTTGGTTATAGTTTTCTTTTACCGGGCAATCCTTACATCCTTTTGGCACTTTCTTCATTTGTTTATTTCTGGGGCGGCTGGCCATTTCTGAAAGGATTTTGGGGCGAAGTAAAAGAAGCCTCGCCAGGTATGATGACATTAATTGCGATGGCCATTTCAGTAGCTTATTTTTATAGTGCGGCAACGGTTTTCGGTTTGCCCGGAGTAGATTTCTTTTGGGAACTGGCCACGCTGATTGCGATTATGCTTTTGGGACATTGGATAGAAATGAAAAGTGTGCTGGGTGCGTCAAAAGCGTTGCAATTGTTAGTGAGTATGATGCCTGCGGAAGCACACCGTGTAAACGGCGATCATGTGGAAGACATTAAGTTAGAAGATTTAATGAAAGATGATATCATCTTGATTAAGCCCGGAGAAAAAGTGCCAGCAGATGGTATTATTACCGAGGGGAGTAGCTACTTAAACGAGTCGATGCTTACTGGCGAATCAAAACCGGTAAAAAAAGAATTGGATGAAAAGGTAATTGGCGGATCGATAAACGGTAACGGCGTATTAAGAGTCAAGGTAGAACACACTGGTAAAGATAGTTACCTTAATAAGGTAATTAAAATGGTGGAGGATGCTCAAAAAACAAAATCCAAAATGCAAAACCTTTCGGATAGGGCTGCAAAATGGCTTACTTATGTTGCTTTAGCAGTGGGTTTTGGTACACTAGCGGTATGGCTGTTAATGGGTTTTCCTTTTGTGTATGCTTTAGAAAGAATGGTTACGGTAATGGTTATTGCCTGTCCTCACGCCTTAGGCTTAGCCATACCCTTGGTAGTCGCAATCTCTACTGCAGTATCTGCACAAAACGGTTTATTGATTCGCAACAGAACAGCGTTTGAAGAATCCCGTAAAATATCCGTATTGCTATTTGATAAAACCGGAACACTTACCAAAGGTGATTTTGGGGTAACAAGAATACAGTCTGTAGACAAAACTTATACTGAACAAGAAATTCTTCGCTTAGCGAGCGCCTTGGAACGAAGTTCTGAACATCCTATTGCTGTTGGAATTTTGAAGAAAGTAAAAGAGGATAAGATTGTGATTCCAGAGCTTCAAAAATTTAATGCAATTACCGGTAAAGGGGTTGAAGCCGATGTAGAAGGAAAAGAAATAAAAGTAGTAAGCCCGGGATATTTAAGAGACGAGAAAATCAGTATTCCCGAAGATGCCTATAGCGATGCTGCGGAAACAGTGGTTTTTGTTCTAATTGATGGCAAGCTTGCCGGATATATTGCATTAGCAGACGAAATCAGACCCGAATCTGCGGAAGCAATTAAAATATTTAAAAAGAACAATATTAAAGTATTAATGGCGACAGGCGACAATGAAAAGACCGCAAAGGCTGTTAGTGATAAGCTAGGATTAGATGGCTATTATGCGGAGGTGCTCCCACACAGAAAAGTGGAAATTGTAAAAGAACTACAAGGCAAAGGAGAATTTGTTGCAATGACGGGCGACGGCGTGAATGATGCCCCTGCATTGGCGCAGGCTAATGTTGGAATTGCAGTGGGCTCTGGAACAGATGTAGCTGCCGAAACAGCCGACATTATTTTGGTAAACAGTAATCCGCAGGATATCGCAAACCTGATTCTTTTTGGAAAAGCTACTTATAAAAAGATGATTCAGAATTTGATATGGGCAACGGGCTATAATGTGATTGCCATCCCGCTTGCGGCAGGGGCACTTTATTCTTATGGGTTTATTTTAGGTCCGGCGGTAGGTGCTGTATTCATGAGTTTGAGTACAATTATAGTAGCTATTAATGCGCAGTTGTTGAAAAGAAAGATTGGTGAAAAAGCATGAGATAAACAGAGGTCTCCTATTTTATTTGGGTTGTAAGAATTTCAATTGTTTGCATCCTGTGAGAAATAGGTTTTAGAGATTTGGATTTCGGCAACTAAAGTAGAAAACCTCTAAAGCAACTAAGATATTATAATTTCCAAGAAAATATAACAAAGTATTTAAATAAAATACTTTGTTATTCGATTCAATACGTATCTAAGATTTTGCAAAATTCTCGATTGGCTAGGTCATAAACCATCCTAAAATTATTTGCAAGAGTTCTATAATTATTTTATAATTAACACAAGATGAGTTATATTTGATTCAAAATAAGCTTGTGCGAACAATCAAGTGAACAGTTAGATTTTTATTTTGTAATTATCTGATTTATAAATATTTAGAGAGAAGGACTCAAATCCTGCCATCCCGACTAAGACACAGTCTAAATGAGTACAAAACCCTCTAAATATCATAATTTAGAGGGTTTTCTGTTTTTTAACAGTCTAT
>JAHJVW010000083.1 GCA_018828585.1 Bacteroidota bacterium | reverse complement strand
CTCCAGCGTTGGCAATAATACCATCAATTGCCATATTTTTAATAGTTTCGGCAGCAGCCATAACAGAACTTTTATCGGCAATATCAGCAACTGCAACTAAATGATTTTCTCCGCTTAAGGCAGATTTAACCTCTTCTAACCTACTTTTATTTCTGCCCAAAAGAATAATTTGATTTCCTTCATTGGCTAATTGTATGGCCATTGCTTTTCCAATGCCGCTACCTGCTCCACTGATGATATATGTTTTCATTTTTTGCTTTTATGATTTACTAAAATGAGCATTTCTTAAAATTAAAGCGAACTTCTTCAAAAAAATTACCTTTATTTAGTTAATGAAAAAAAGAATTAAAGCAGGCTTACTAGCTTACGGAATGTCGGGAAAGATTTTTCATGGTCCTTTTTTGGCTGCACACGAGGGTTTTGATTTGGTCGCTATTGTAGAAAGATCCAAAAATCAAGCCATCAAAGATTATCCCGAAGTTAGAATTTACCGAGAGGTAGAAGATCTTTTTAACGATTCTTCAATTGATTTGGTGGTAGTAAATACACCGAATTATACCCATTACGAGTTTGCTAAAGCGGCTTTAAACGCAGGAAAACATGTGCTCATAGAAAAACCATTTTCGGTTTTAAAAGCCGAAGCTGAAGAACTTTTTTCCTTAGCTTTTAGAAAAGGATTAAAAGTTTTAGCCTATCAAAACCGAAGGTTTGATCCTGATTTTATGGCTGTTGAGAAAATTATTAAATCAGGTAGACTGGGTAAAATTACAGAAGCACATTTCCGATTTGATCGTTATAGAAACGCAATTAGTCCGAAGGCTTTTAAGGAAAATAGGGTGCCAGGTGCTGGAATTTTTTATGATTTAGGTGCTCACATGATTGATCAAGCGATTGCACTTTTCGGTATTCCGTCAGAGTTTTCCAAAACCTATGGGAAGTTTCGTGAAAATACGGAGGTCGACGATTATGCGCAAGCACATTTAAAATACGATAATGGCTTAAATGTTTATGTCACCACCAATATGTTGGTGGTAAAACCACAACCGGCGTATACTTTTTATGGCATAAAAGGAACTTTAATCAAACACAGAACAGATGTGCAAGAAAATCAACTTTTAGCGGGCATGAAGCCACTAGATAAAGGTTATGGAGAAGAACAAAAAGGAAATGAAGGGATTTTATTTACTTTGAATACCAACGGAGAGGTAATAGAAGAACAGATTCCTTTAGAAAAAGGAAATTATATGTTTCTTTTTGATGCGGTTTACGACGCGATTGTAAATGATAAAGAATACTTTGTGAAACAGAACGATATTTTAACTCAGCTTTCTATTTTGGAAAAGTAGTTTGCAAAAAAACCAAAAAAAGAGTCCCGATATTATTGAGACTCTTTTTTGTGTGTTAAGGATTGAAGTATATACCGGCATGTGGCTAATGCCTGAAGCCGTATGAGCGAAAAGGCCGCTCGAACGCCCCCCAGATAACTATCGGAATTATTCTATTTTTTCTCAGGTAATAAAATCAACTTGATAAAATTAGAAGAATTTAAGTACTGATTTGCTGCAGCTTTTGTACTAGCTACCGTTACTTGATCTAAAGTTTTCTCATAAGTCAAAATGTCCGTTGGGTTAGATCCATTTGTTGCTGCATCTTGCAAATAACCTAACCAAAATCCATTATCTCTTAATTGGTTTTCTAACTGCCTTTTCTCTTCGGCCTTAAATTTTTGGATGTCTTCTGCGGTTGCGCCATTTATTTTTAATTTACTTACCTCATCTTCAGCGGCAGCAATTAACTTGTCCAAGTTGGCGGTTGCACAACTAAAATAAATGCCCATTTGGTAATGTGGTTTTGGTTCATCGTTATAGCTTACATTCACACCAGGGCTGTAAACGCCACTTTCTTTTTCTCTTAAACGCTCGGTAATTTTAATATCTAAAATTGCTTTTAAAGCATCTAATTGAAGATTAGTAGCAGGAGAATAATTGTAATTTCCGTGGTATAATAGAGACACGGTTACTTTATCTTCTAAACCTTTATACACCTTTTTGGTGATGTTTCCTGATACAGGTTCTAAACCTAAATCCTTAAAATTTTCTGTTGCACCTGTTGATGGTAAACTTCCTAAGTAAGTCGCTAAAAGCGGTTTGATTTCATCTACTTTAAAGTTACCCACAAAGGTGAAAGTGAAATCAGCAGCGTTGGCAAAACGTTGCTTGTAGAAATTGATCGCTTTATCTAAATTGATTTGACCTAAATCTTCTAGTTTGATAGATTGGGCCCTTGCTTTGTAGCTGTTTAAAACAGCAGATGCAGTATCTTGATAAACCGCAGTTGGTTGATCTGAACGGTTTTTTAATATCGTAGTCATTTCTTCTAAAGATGTTTTTAAAACTTTTTCATCTTTACGTGGAGCAGTAAAATATAGATTTACCAATTGTAAAGCAGTTTCTAAATCTTTTGGAGATGATGAACCACCCATTCCTTCGCGGTAGGTGCTGATGTAAGGATTTACAGAAACAGCTTTACCAGTCAGTAATTTTCCTAATTGAGTTTCGTCAAATTTAGCGATACCAGACGAGCCTACTAATTGGTCAGCCATATCTGCTGAACGGAAATCTGCATCTGATGCTAAAGAAGTTCCACCTTTGCTTGTTGCAGAGAATAAGATTTGATCGTTTTTAAAGTCGGTCGGTTTTAAAATTACTTTTACCCCGTTTGATAAGGTCAATTCAGTAACACCAATTGCCTCCATTTTCTTTTCTGAAGTTATGTTCCCGGCCTTAGGCTTAGTTGCCATTAAAGGTTCTGTTACTGCATTATCTACATAAGGAGTAACATCGGCACCCGCGGATTTTATCCATGACAAATAAGTTTCTTCTGATGGTAAATTCGCTTTTTCTTTTTCAGGAGCCTGAACCGTAGCAATCAGATTGTTGTCAGTAACAAAAGAAGAAGCTAATTTATTGATGTCATCTAGCGATAAGCTATTTAAATTTTGAGTATAAAAATCATGCACAAAATCGATACTCGGAATAGCATCTCCCTTTAAAAAGTTAGCCACATATTTTTGAACAAAAACGGCTGATTTCGTTTTATCTTTTTCTTTGTATTGCTTGTCAATTCCGGTTTGTAAATTGGTTTTAGCTCTTTCTAATTCAGATTGGGTAAAACCAAATTTCTTCATCCTCACATCTTCTGCAACTACCGCCTTTACCGCAGCTTCTAAACCCGCTGCATCTTTAGAAACAGCAATGCTACTGAAAGCATCCAAATCTACCAGTCCACCTTGAAATGGTCCATAAGTACTTTGCGCAAATATAAAAGGCGCATTTCCTTTTTGAACAATTTCTGTTAAACGAGCGCCCAGCATGCTATTAATTAAGCTGGTCATCATCTTAGTTTTTAAACTAGATTCTGTTTGCTGAGCTTCTTCTGCATGTTTGTAAGTAAGGGAAGCAATATTATAAGGAAACTCAGGGTCAGTTACGATTTTAACTAATGGTTGCTCGTTAGCTGGAATAGAAAATAGCTCTCTTGGTTTCTCGTTAGCTGGATTTTTTAATTCAGAGAAATTGTCTTTAATCAATTGTTCTACTTTAGCAACATCAAAATCTCCAACAGCAATCACCGCTTGTAAATCAGGGCGGTACCAATCTTTGTAGTATTGTTTTAAGGTTTCGTATTTGAAACTTTTAAGCGTGTCAATAATTCCGATTGGTAATCTTTTTGCATATTTAGAATTCGCTAAAAGCACAGGTAGCAATTGTTTGCTCATTCTTTCTTGCGCATTTTTGCCTCTTTGGCGATCCTCTTCTATAATTACACCACGTTCTTGATCAATCTCATTGTTATCAAAAGTAACATAACCTGCCCAGTTTGATAAAATGTCGAAACCTTTCTCGAAAACAGCAGTGCTGTCGGTTGGTAAAGGCAACTGGTAAACGGTTTGGTTGAATCCTGTGTATGCATTTAAATCGGCACCAAAACGTACCCCTGCTTTTTGTAGGTAACTTACCAATTCGTTTTTAGGGAAATCACGGGTACCGTTAAATGCCATGTGCTCGGTAAAGTGTGCCAAACCTTGTTGCGCATCTGTTTCTACAATGGAGCCTACTTTATTCACTAAATAAAGCTCGGCTCTGTTTTTAGGTTCCGCATTTTTGCGGATATAATAAGTTAGGCCATTTGGAAGCGTTCCCATTATTACACTACTATCTTTAGGTAGCATGGTTTTCATAGGCGCATTGGCCATTGGCGATTGATTAACCGTTGTTTTAGGGCTGCATGCGGCCATCAGCAACGCAATTGACGCAGATGCTGCCAGGTAATTAATTTTCATGGTTTTTAATTTAAAGATGATGAAATAAGATAAATGTTTGATTTAAAGACTTTAGATGTTTTTTTAGGTAATTTATTACAAATTATTTGAAGATAAAAATAAATCAATGCAAGAAATAACATTTTCTAATCTGTCGTTAGCCCCACCGACCTCAACATAATGAGCATTTAATGCCGTTAATTCTTTACGCCAAACGGTCATAAAATAACCTCCCATATCTTTAAAATCTCTTAATGGATCTTCTTCCCAAGGGATGTCGTTTTTTAAGAGGATATAAAAATCATACGTGTAAACTTTTAAAGCATCCAAAACTGGTTTTGGTGTTTCACCTAGTTGGTAATCGCTCCAAATTTTTACCGTTAGGAAAGTTGTGTCACAAAACAATAAATTATTTTGAGCTACCGTTTCCATAGATTTTTCTAAAGCCAGCTGTCCGTAAAACATATTCAGCTCATCTTGCATGGTGCATTCACCTGTTAAACCTTCACAATAATAGCGGGCATATTCTGGTACCCAAACAGTTTTATAATGTTTCGCTAAAGCGGATGTGATGGTAGATTTCCCGGTTGATTCGGGACCAACAATTGCAATTTTGATAAGCTTTTTATCCATTAATGAGCTGCTTTTTTAAAGTCTTTTTCCAATCTAAATAACCTTGGAACGCAATGAAAAGGAATACAAAGTATAAAACAGAAGTTGCCAAAAGGTTTTTATGAATGTATAATGGGATATAGATGATGTCTACAAAAATCCAGAGCAGCCAGTTTTCTAATTTTTTCCTAGTCATTAGATACTGAGCGATGAAGCTCATCACGGTGCAAAAACCATCCACAAAAGGAACGTCGGTATCGGTATATCTATCCAGCAAAATACCAATAATTACACTAAAAATAATTTGGATAGCGAGGATGATGAGCCAATCTTTTTTCACCAAAGAACTTACTGGCCTTTCGGATTTTAAGCTATCGGTTTTTCCATAGCTCCAATAGTACCAACCGTAAATAGATGTTCCTAAAAAGTAGAATTGAAGGATTGTGTCGCCATACAATTTAGCATGATAAAAAATATAGATGTAAGTCACCACACTTAAAATGGCAATGGGCCAATTGAGGATATTTTCTTTAGCCGCCAAGTAAACACAAAGTGCTCCGGTAATGGTACCGAACCATTCTATCCTAGTGATGGCCAAAAATTGTTCAATAATGTGCTGAGTTAATTCTGACAACGGCTAAAAATTAATCTAATGTCCAAATATAACAAAAGGTCGGAGGCTACTATCCCCCGACCTTTTGAATTTCAAATTCTTTTAAGCTTACCAAATCTTCACTCGTTTATCTGGAGCCAAATACATTTTATCGCCTGGCTTAATATTAAATGCTTCATAAAAATCATCTACATCGCTAAATGGTCCGTTGACTCTTAAAAAAGCAGGCGCATGAACATCTGTTAAAATTTGATTAGCTAAGGCTTGATCTCTTTCATGACCCAACCAACCCATCGCGTAACCCATAAAATAACGTTGAAGTGGTGTAAAGCCATTGATTTTTTTACCTTCTTTATACTGCTCTGTTTTTTTGAAAGCATCTAAACCCACTACAATTCCGCCTAGATCGGCGATGTTTTCACCTTGAGTTGCCTTACCATTTACGTGTAAACTATCCAAAACTACATAACCGTTAAACTGGTCAATTAATTTCTGCGCTCTTTTTGAAAAAGCAACAGAATCTTGTGCTTGCCACCAGCCTTTTAAATTTCCTTTGGCATCATATTGTCTTCCCTGATCATCAAAACCATGTGTAATTTCATGCCCGATTGTGGAAGCTGCAGCATAGCCATAAACGATGGCATCATCAGCTTCCTCATCTTTTACACCTGGGATGCTGAATATTGCTGCTGGCAATACAATCTCGTTATTGGATGGGTTGTAGTAAGCATTATAGGTTTGAGGATTCATACTCCATTCGGTACGGTCAACAGGTTTCCCTAATTTGTCAGCTTGCTTTTTAGCCGACCAAATTCTAGCTCGCATTACATTGGCCGCATAATTATCTTTTGTGATTTCTAAATCAGAATAATCTTTCCAATGATCAGGATAACCCACTTTTGAATTTATAGCAGCTAACTTTTCAAAAGCTTTTTGCTTGGTTGGCTTGCTCATCCAATCTAAATTGGTGATGTGTTCTTTTAATGAGGTTTTGATTGCGGTCACTAAGTTTACATAACGTTCTTTTGTTTTTTCGGGGAAGTATTCTTTCACGAATAATTGCCCTAGAATTTCGCCCATCACTCTGTTTTCAGTATCAATGATTCTTTTCCATCTAGGAAGTTGAGCCGTTCTGCCAGAAATAACGGTTCCATAAAAGCGGAAGTTTTCATTATCAATATCTTTATTTAAATAAGAAGCATAAGAAGAAATTAAATGCGCTTTTAGGTATTCTTTCCAGGTGCTGATTGGGAATTTCTTCAAAGCGGTATTAACTGCTTGATAAAACTCGGGCTGACCCACAATCACGCTATCCGCTTTTTCAAAGTGTAGGATTTTAAATAATGGCTGCCATTTGATATCAGGAGTTAATTGATCTAGAGCGGCCAAACTCATCTTATGATAATTCGCATAAGGATCTCTTAAATCCTCCAATTTTTTGGAGTTTTTAGCAAGAAATTCTTCCAATTGATAAACATCTGTAGCTTGTTTGCTAGCTACGGTTTCTGCGGCTCCAGCTAATTTGAATAAGGTTGGAAGGTGTTTGCTTTTATAATCATTTCTAATACCTACAGTACGACTATCTGTATTAAAATAGTAATCTCTGTTGGGCAAGCCTAAACCAGTTTGAGAAAGTTGCAGCATCATTTTAGCGCTGTTTTTATCATCTTGAGCTACATACGTTCCTAAAACATTATCTGCTCCAGCATCAGTTAAATATGCCGATACTTTTAATACATCTTCAATAGTTTGAATTTTATTGATGCTATCGAGTTGAGGTTGTAAAGCCGCCAATCCTAATTTTTCGATAGCAACAGAGTCCATTCCGCTTGCGTAGAAATCACCTATTTTTTGAGTATTGCTTCCCTTTTCTGCATTTGCCTTTAAAGCATCTTCGTTAATAACTTTTAATTTATCTCTGATTTCTTCTGACACTAAATTTCCTATTCCCCAAGAAGAATAAGCCGCAGGTATTGGATTATTTTTTATCCATCCTCCATTCGCGTAGCTAAAAAAATCATCTCCGGGATTGGCTGTAGTATCCACATCCCGGGCAACAATGTCGTTTTTACTATAATCTTTTTGGGCACTAGAGCAAGCTGCGAGTGCTAAAACACCTAAAAGAAAAGTGCTTTTTATTGAGCTATAAATCATCTTATGCATTACAATTGATTTTGGTTTAAATCAAATTTACTTTTTTGAATTAAATTAAAGCAGTTGTAAAGCATTTGTTATCAAATGAAAAAGCCAGTTAGAAATTTCTAACTGGCTCGAGATTTAATCAAAATATAAAAGATATTTCTATTGGGTAGTTGCAGGGCTGGTATTAAAACCTAAACTGGCTTTTACACTTAAATCAACATTTAAATTGCTTTGTAAAACATAATCCATTCTTACCCTCACACTTCCACTCTTTACATATTCATCTAAAAATTTACTGTTGTCAATATCTAAAACTAAAGAGCTACCAGAGGAAGCAGAAACATCATTTCTAGAGGCTACTAAAACTTGGCTGTTGCCATTTAATAAATAAACATTGATAGATTTAAATACACCTAACTTCTGATTAGAGGGACTAATGGCTTCAATTTTAGCGGATGCCATACGTACTTGACTAATCTGACTAGTATTTGAGCCACTTCCGGTAAAAATTTGATCGAAACTGCTTGCGGTACTGGTTGCAGAAAACGTTCTTCCTTTTTCAGATGATGCAGGAACCACCAATGTTGAGGTGTAAGGAAAGGTTGATTTTACTATAGATTGAAGCGTTGCACAACTGGTTAATAGAACTGTTGCCACCATCATCATTGTGAATATTCTTTTCATGACTTTTTAAATTTTGTTTCTTTAAGTTCTAAAAAGCAAATACTATTCCATAAGAAACGTACATCATAAAAATTCAAAATTAATCTCTAAAAAACCTTTTCAATCATTACCTTTGCATCCCGAACAAGCATTCGGGATTTTTGATTTATCAGCGTAAAAATCCCCTTAAAATTACGCCATGCCAAAAGACAACTCTATTAAATCAGTTTTAATTATCGGTTCGGGTCCTATTATTATTGGTCAGGCCTGCGAGTTTGATTATGCAGGTTCCCAGGCTTCTTTATCCTTAAAAGAGGAAGGAATCGAAGTTTCCATCATCAACTCTAATCCAGCTACCATCATGACGGATAAGGTAATTGCCGATCATGTTTATCTGAAACCTTTAAATGTTACTTCTCTGGAAGAGATTTTACAACTCCACCAAGATTCTGATACTTTAAGTAGAATAGATGCTGTTTTACCAACCATGGGTGGTCAAACTGCACTAAACTTAGCTATTGAAGCCGAAGAGCGAGGTATTTGGGAAAAGTTTGGTGTAAAAATTATTGGAGTGGATACCGCCGCAATCGAAAAAACCGAAAACCGTGAAGAGTTTAGAAAGCTGATGGTGGAAATTGGTATCGGTGTAGCTAAATCAAAAATTGCCAATTCGTTTTTAGAAGGTAAAGAAGCCGCACAAGAAATTGGTTTTCCTTTGGTGATTCGTCCTTCTTATACATTAGGAGGTTATGGTGGCGGTTTTGTCCATAAAAAAGAAGATTTCGATGCTGCACTTTCGCATGGTTTACAGGCTTCGCCAACTCATGAAGTGTTAGTAGAGCAAGCTGTTTTAGGTTGGAAAGAGTATGAGCTAGAATTGTTAAGAGACAACAAAGATAACGTCATCATCATTTGCTCTATCGAGAATTTTGATCCCATGGGAATCCATACTGGAGATTCTATTACTGTTGCTCCTGCAATGACATTATCAGATCGTTGTTATCAGGATATGCGTAACCAAGCCATCAAAATGATGCGAGCCATTGGTAATTTTGCAGGTGGATGCAACGTTCAATTCTCGGTAAATCCAGCTGACGAAAAAATCATCGCTATCGAGATTAATCCTCGTGTTTCCAGATCATCGGCTTTAGCCTCAAAAGCAACAGGCTATCCCATTGCCAAGATTGCTGCAAAACTGGCTATCGGTTACAACTTAGATGAGTTAGAAAATCAAATTACCAAAACAACATCCGCATACTTTGAACCCACCATAGATTATGTGATTGTTAAAATTCCTCGTTGGAATTTCGATAAGTTTAAAGGCGCTAATACCACTTTGGGCTTGCAGATGAAATCTGTTGGGGAAGTGATGGGGATTGGTCGCTCTTTCATCGAAGCTTTGCAAAAGGCTTGTCAATCATTAGAAATTGGAAGAGCAGGTTTAGGATCGGACGGAAAGCAGAACCGTAATATTGAAGATATTATGTACAAGCTGGAAAACCCAAGTTGGGACCGCTTGTTTGCCATCAAAGACGCGATGCGCATGGGTGTTCCGGTAGAATCTATCCGAAAAGTCACCAAAATAGATCGTTGGTTTTTAGACCAAATACAGGAATTAGCTACGCTAGAGCAAGAATTAAAACGTTACTCGTTAAACAATATCCCAAAAGATATTTTCATCACCTTAAAGCAAAAGGGCTTCTCGGATATACAAATTGCTTGGGTGTTAGGTAATGTAACAGAAGACGAAGTTTACGACCGCCGAAAAGAATTGGGAATTAACCGAGTATATAAAATGGTGGATACTTGTGCGGCAGAGTTTCCGGCACAAACTCCCTATTTCTACTCAACCTACGATGGCGAGAACGAATCTATTCCATCAGATAAAAAGAAAGTTATTGTTTTAGGATCTGGTCCAAACCGTATTGGACAAGGTATCGAGTTTGATTATTCATGTGTACACGGATTAATGGCGGCACATGAAGAAGGCTACGAATCCATCATGATTAACTGTAATCCAGAAACTGTTTCTACAGATTTTAACATGGCCGATAAATTATATTTTGAGCCTGTTTTCTGGGAACATGTTCGTGAAATTATAGAGCTAGAAAAACCAGAAGGGGTGATTGTGCAGCTGGGTGGTCAAACCGCTTTAAAAATGGCCGAAAAACTTCATGAGCGGGGAATCAAAATAATAGGAACCTCTTTTGAAAACATGGATATTGCCGAAGATCGCGGTCGATTTTCAGACTTGTTAAAAGAATTAAATATTCCTTATCCTAAATATGGCGTTGCAGAAACTGCCGAAGAAGCAATTATTGTAGCACACGAAGTTGGTTATCCAGTATTGGTTCGTCCATCTTACGTTCTTGGTGGGCAGGGCATGAGCATCGTGATTAATGACGAAGATTTAGAGAAAGCAGTAGTAAAATTATTGGGCGATTTACCTGGAAACAGAGTGTTAATCGATCATTTCTTAGACCGAGCCGAGGAGGCAGAATCTGACTGTATTTTTGATGGAGACGAAATTCATATTATCGGTTTAATGGAACATATCGAGCCCGCAGGTATTCATTCTGGTGATTCCAGTGCGGTTTTACCCCCATTTAACCTATCAGATAAAGTGATTGGAAAGATGGAAGAATACACTGAAAAAATTGCTAGAGCTTTAAATATTCGTGGTTTAATGAACATGCAATTTGCCATTAAAAACAACGAAGTTTATGTGATTGAGGCTAATCCGAGGGCATCACGTACCGTTCCTTTTATCGCCAAAGCATACGACGTAGCCTATATTAATATTGCTACAAAAGTGATGTTGGGCACTAAAAAGCTAAAGGATTTCACCATCGAAAGAAAGCTGATAGGATATGCGATTAAAGAGCCTGTTTTCTCTCATCATAAATTCCCTGAAATACAGAAAGAATTAGGTCCTGAGATGAAATCGACTGGTGAAGCCATCCGTTTCATCAAAGATTTAGAAGATCCTCATTTTATCCAGCTCTACAAAGAGAAATCGATGTATTTGAGTAAATAGGATTTACGTCCCGATAGTTGTCTGGATAAATTTTAAAACCAGCTCATTTGTTTGAGGTGGTTTTTTGTTTTAGAAAAGGTAATCTTAACTTTCATAGGTTCCAATAGTACCTTTTCGCTGTGTCTTTCAACTCCTTTAAGTTGGGAAGGGTTTTGTTAGGATGGAATGATGTTTTGAATAATTATGTAAGCACTGTTCCCACTAAATCTCCCTATAACACAAAAGTGCTCCTTTGAGGGAGCACTTTTATTATCTAGCGAAAACTATTTTAATGAATTCAATTTTCTTATTGACACCTATTTGGGTCGAAAGTTAAGGAAGCATCTGCTAGATTACTTGCCCAATTATTAGCAGGGAATAAAGGGTACGGTCCAGTAATATTAACTCTTTCAAATGGCCATCTCCATGTTTTTGGGACGATGATACCGTTTGGATAAACTTTTCCATCTGCTGAAACCCAAGTATCCTGCCCCGAAAAATCAAATATAGAAAGGTCGTAGTTTCCACCGCTGGATGGTGCCGCACCCGATGGATAAACACTGATAAATGGAATATATGGTTTGCTGGTGTTGTAAACAAAGTCGCCATTTACTTGCAGCGTGATTTCTTTTACTGCGAATGGTACGCATGGAAACTCAGGAAAGGTATTCGTTTGATCATACATTGCACCGTTTGGTGGTAATGCAAGTTTGGTGCTACCAAATACAGTAATGATATAGTCGGTACCATCATTGGTATAAGTAGACTGAATACCGTCGGTACCTATAATTCTTGTGATGCCTGCCATTGGAATTTTGATTTTAAATTGATGATCGTAATAAGATCCTCTGGCGACAATTTTAAAGGTAAGTTTTAGCTCGTTGCCTGAACGTAATCCATCAGCCTGAACAACAAGATCATTGTAGTCTCCATCGTTGCCTTCGTTTTGAAGGTCTTCCCAAGCAAAAGTGAAGTCCATTCCTCCACATTGCGAAGTGTTGAAGTCGAAATATACAGACCAATTGGCACCCGGAAACTGAAGCGCATTTTCTAATGATGAGCCTTTAGAGCCATCTTTAGTGATACCCGCCCATGCGCTATCCCCAGTTGAAAGCTTTGCATGGGTAGTGATAAACAGCATTCCGTTAACCATATATTGGTTTACATAAGCTTTAGGAATAATTACAGTATAGCTTGTGGTTTTACTTTGAGTGGTAAAAGCATTTCTAAATTGAAATTTACCAGGTACCGCACCCCCTCCACTAATCTTTTTGTCGTTTTTAAATTGTTCAATACTTTTAAAAATGTCAGCATGTGCTTCTAATATATACACATTAGGTTTAGTAATATTATAAGTAAGATATAAATCACCTTGGTTACCCATGGCAACGTCTACAACGCCAACAATTGTATTTTGGCCAGCCACAAGCGAGCGTTGAATACACGGGGATGGTACTTGAGAGGTTAAGTTCAATCCGCTTGTCGTAACAGTTTTGGATATGGCGCTTTGTTGTGGAGCTAGATTATCTTTTTGGCAAGAAGATAATGCCAGCAGTGCACTACAGAAGAGGGTTAGTTTAGATTTGAAATTTTTCATTGTTTTCTTTTTATAACCCTATAACCACGCCAATATAAAAACACCAGTTGCAACGTGTTAATAAGCATTATCTGTATTTTTGGGTGTGTAAGTATTACTCAACTTGCGACATTAAATCTCCAGTTTTTTGCCTCAAAAATAAAATATTTTTTATAAAAAGTAAGAAAGAATAAATAATGAAGGGTTTAAAATCAAAATATTTTTCTAAAATTTATATAATTTAGAGCGGATTAATATTCATCATTTTTTTATAAGGTTTTAACTAAAGCGCTTATGAATCTGTTTAAAAAATTGGTGTGTTTAGTTACGATATCAGCTGTGTGACTTTGCTTTGATGATTGCCCATAATAGTAGATTTTTAAAAATGGATTTCCCTGCGTATCAAAAAGCAATAATTATAGCTAGTTTTCTATTATAGATGAAAAATGAAAACGTTTATAGGGTTTAATAAAGAATGATTTTAACAATTGTAATAAAGATGATAATGAAAAAGGTAATGATTATTTTTTTGGGAGCTGTATCTATGTCTTGTACACAAAAAAAGTACATCCCTGAACCTGCAAAACCAAGCCCTGTGGTAATAAAAGAAAGCTACACCGACTTAGTTTGGGCCGATGAATTTAATGTAGATGGTGCTCCTGATCCAAATAAATGGGGTTATGACTTAGGTAATGGTAACGGATGGGGAAATGCAGAATTGGAATACTATACCAATCGCCCAGAAAATGTGATCGTTAAAAACGGGACATTGAGAATTAATGCCATTAAAGAAAATTACAATGGAAGTGCTTATACTTCTGCCAGAATGTTGAGCCAAAATAAATATGCATTTACTTATGGTAAGGTAGAGGTAAAAGCAAAGTTACCTGTAGGTATTGGTACATGGCCAGCAATATGGATGTTGGGGGGTGATATCAAATCTGTCGGCTGGCCAAACTGTGGGGAAATCGATATTATGGAGCATTTAGGAAGAGATATAAACAATATTTATGCTACTTTACACTATCCGGGACATTCGGGTGGAAATGCAAACGGAGCAACTAAAATGATTCAGAATGCAACAACAGAATTTCATGTTTATAGCCTTGAGTGGTCTCCATCAATTATAAAAATGTTTGTGGATGACCAATTGGTACATTCTGTTAGCAACTCATCAAATATTCCTTTTAACCACGATTTCTTTTTTATCATGAACTTGGCCATGGGTGGCAATTTTGGTGGACCTGTAGACCCTGCAGTTACCAATGCCACTATGGAAGTAGATTATATTAGAGTCTATAAATAATTTTAATTAATTTGGTTCAACCATATTTAATCGTTGTGTTTAAATTAAACCTAACGATTTTTTAAAACCTTAAAAAAATCATTAATAATTATGAGAAAAAACCTGCGTTTTAGTTTAATTGGGGCAATATTTTGCTTTTTTCTTTTTGGATCTTTCAGTAGTTGGTCTCAAACAAAAATAACTAAAACTGATGCTGACAAAAAAATTGCTGAACTCGTTCAGAAAATGACGCTACAAGAAAAAGTTGGGCAAATGGCACAAATCACATTAGATGTCATCACAAAGGGTAATGATCGTTTTAGTAGTTTCGAGCCTGTTGCCTTAGACCCGGTTGCAATGAAGAAAGCTTTTGAAGAATATAAGATAGGCTCTGTTTTAAATACAGCAAATAATAGAGCCAGAACTCCCCAAGTTTGGTATCAGTTGATTACACAAATTCAAGATGCTGGCAAAGGCCGTTTAAATATTCCAGTAGTTTATGGCATTGACGCTATTCATGGCGCAACTTACACAGTAGGGGCAACTTTCTTTCCTCAACAAATTGGGCAAGCAGCTTCAAGAAATAGAGAATTGGTTAAAAAAGCGGCACAAATTACAGCTTACGAAACTAGAGCTAGCGGAATACCTTGGAGTTTTTCTCCAGTTTTAGATCTTGGTCCTGATCCCCGCTTTCCAAGAATTTGGGAAACTTATGGAGAGGATCCTTACCTAGACACCCAATTAGGAGTTCAGGTAATAAAAGGTTATGAAGGAGAAAACAATAACGTTTCAGATCCATTCCATGTAGCATCTTGTTTGAAACATTTTCTAGGGTATCAGGTAGCTTTTTCAGGTAAAGATAGAACCCCAGCAATTATTTCTGACCAACAACTACGTGAGTACCATTTACCAGCTTTTAAAGCAGCTATTGATGCAGGAGCGCACAGCATCATGATAAATTCTGGGCTCATTAACGGAATTCCAGTTCATGCTAATCCAAAAATATTAACACAGCTATTAAGAAACGAGTTAGGCTTTAAGGGTTTGGTAGTTACCGACTGGGGCGATATTGAGAACCTTTATAAAAGAGACCGTATCGCAAGAAATAATAAAGAGGCTGTAATGATAGCAATTAATGCAGGTGTTGATATGTCTATGATTGCTTATCAGTATGAGCCCTTTTGTGATGACTTAGTTGCTTTAGTAAAAGAAGGAAAAGTAAAACAATCTAGAATTGATGATGCCGTAACTCATATCTTAAAATTCAAATATGAGCTCGGTTTATTCGAGACACCAGTAACAAATTTTAAAGATTATCCAAAATTTGGCAGCAAGGAATTTGAGCAAGCGGCCTATCAAACAGCTGCAGAATCTATTACTTTATTAAAGAACAAAGACAATGTTTTGCCTTTAAACAAAGGGTTGAAAGTTTTAGTAACCGGACCGAATGCAAACTCGATGCGTACACTAAATGGTGGTTGGACCTATTCTTGGCAGGGAGAAAAAGTAGAGGAATTTGCAGCTAAATACAATACTATTTTAGAAGCGATGCAAAATAAAATTGGGGCAGAAAATGTAAAATTTGTTCCTGGAGTAAGCTATAAAATGGATGGAAAGTATTTTGAAGAATATGCTGACCAAATGGAGAAAGCCATTGATGAGGCAAAAGAAGTTGACGTTGTAATTCTTTGTTTAGGCGAGAACACCTATACCGAAACACCAGGAAATTTAAGTGACTTGTATTTGTCTGATTTACAAACTGAATTTGCGAAGAAAATCGCTGCAGCAGGAAAAAAAGTAATCTTGGTTTTAAACGAAGGTCGCCCAAGAATCATCAGCAAGTTTGAACCTATGATTCCCGCAATTATAGACACCTATCTACCTGGAAATTTTGGAGGAGACGCTTTAGCTGATATCCTTTTTGGAGATGTGAATCCATCAGGTAAATTACCTTTTAACTATCCAAAATTCCCGAATTCTTTAGCTAATTATGATCATAAACCATCAGAAAGCAGAGCGGTAGTCGAAGGTGTTTACAACTATGATGCTGATTATAACCCACAATTCGAATTTGGTTTTGGCTTAAGTTACACCACTTTTAAATACAGCAATTTAAAAATCAGTGCTGATAAAATTTCAGCTAACGATATTCTGAACGTTTCAGTACAGGTGAGCAATACTGGAAATAAAGAAGGAAAAGAAGTAGTTGATTTATACTTAAGCGACTTATATGCTTCTATTTCTCCGGATGTAAAAAGATTAAAAGGCTTCGAGAAAATTAACTTAATGCCAGGAGAAACAAAAACGGTCACTTTTAAACTGACTAAGGAAGAGCTATCTTTTATAAATGCAGATTTAAAAAAGGTTGTTGAACCTGGCGATTTTGAAATACAAATCGGCGATTTGAAAAAGACTTTTATGGTAGAGTAATATTCTATAAAATTTAATTTGAGCCATCTTGATTTTTCAAGATGGCTTTTTTATTGAAGTGTAAATGAGCTCTTGTCTTTTTATAAAATAGCCAAATAAAACTTGTAACATTCAATCCTTAGTTTCATCCAAATAAAAATTATTTGCTATGGCAGAAACCATTATTCGCGTTGATCAGCTTAATTTCTCTTTTGGTAACCAACAAGTGTTGAACAACATCAGCTTAAACGTTCAAAGAGGAAATATTTATGGATTTTTAGGTCCTAATGGTTCTGGTAAAACCACAACCATTAAATTACTGCTCAATTTGCTTCAAAATTCATCTGCAAATATTCATTTATTCGGAAAGCCACTTAATCAACATCGAGAAGAAGTATTGCAAAAAGTAGGTTCTTTAATAGAATCACCAGCGCTGTATCATCATCTTTCTGGATTTGATAATTTGAAAGCTAGAGCAATCATTTTTGGGATTCACGAGGAGCGAATTCATGAAATTTTAAAGATTGTTGGTTTAACTTCCGCTGCCAAAAAGAAAGCAGGAAAGTATTCTTTAGGAATGAAACAGCGCTTGGGTATAGGTTTAGCTTTATTGAATGATCCCGAGCTACTGATTTTAGATGAGCCCACAAATGGGTTAGATCCTAACGGGATTATAGAAGTAAGAAATTTACTTAAAAAATTGGCCTTAGAACATCATAAAACTATTTTTATCTCTAGCCACTTATTGGCCGAAGTAGAAAGAATTGCCACCCATGTTGGAATTTTGTTTGATGGAAAATTACGTTTTGAAGGGAAAATCGAAGAATTACAATCCTTAAAATCTATTGTTATATGTATCGAAACAAACAATAATCAAAGTGCATTAGATTTACTAAATGTGAATTTTGCGGTAACCAACACCGATACTTGTCTGAGAATTCCATTCGAGAGTCTAGCACAAATTGCAAAAATCAATAAACTTTTAGTTAACAACGGATTCGAAGTTTACAGTCTTTACAAAGAAAAGAAAGACCTTGAATCCTTATTCTTAGACCTTACTCAACCTGTATAAACATGAAATCGTTTTTTCTTTCTCTACGTTCTGAGTTTTTTAAATCCCGAAACACTTTAGCCTTTTGGGGAGCTATTATTTTGCCTTTATTTTTATGTACGGTAGTATTTTTAGGATATTATTTTAAAGCTGATTCTATCATTAGAGGAATGAAAGGTGCTAATGGCGAAGCAGCTTGGTTCCAATATCTTTCCATCATATTGGGTGTAATGGGTTCTTTACTTTTACCCATGTATCTCATCTTCATGACTTACTCTGTAAACAACATTGAACACAAGGCGGAAACCTGGAAAAGCTTATTTTCTTTACCAATTCCAAAATTTACAGTTTATACTAGTAAGGCGTTATATACTTTGCTGTTGGTATTTATTAGTTTGGTTTTGTTTGTAGTGCTTTCAATTGCTTATGGATTGATTTTGGGTAAAATAAAACCGGATTTTCATTTTATGGATGCAGATATAATGGATATCACTAGTAAAACATCTAAAATTTATCTGAAGCTTTTCATTGCTTCATTAGGGATTATTTCTATCCAATTTTTCTTTAGTTTGATTTGGCAAGATTTTATGAAACCAATGGGTTTGGGTTTTGTCTTACTAGTAGTCTCCATGATCGCCTTAAAATGGGAATACAGCTTTCTAATTCCATATTCACTACCATTGAAATCTATTATGGGTCTTTCAAAAGATTCAGTTTTATTTGATAAGGAGGCTTGGATAAGCATTGGTTATGCTATTGGGTTTTTTACTCTTGGTTATTTCGTAATCACCAAAAGAAGCGTGAAATAAATAGATTTTAAAACATCTTGGCTAAGAATTACCTTTACTAAATAATGGAGAATAAAGGAATCATTTTATTTGATGGCGTTTGTAATTTGTGCAATGGATTTGTGCAAAAAGTAATTGCTGCAGATGGTAAAGATTATTTCCGATTTGCTTCACTTCAATCTAAAGCAGCCCAAGACTTATTGAAAAACCATCCCGAGTTCAAAGAATTAAAGACTATTATTTATCTCGAGGAAGGAAATATTTATACCCGCTCTACCGCAGCTTTAAAAATCAGCAAACATTTAACAGGAGCCTGGCCTTTACTCCAAACAGGGTATATTTTTCCAACCTTTTTGAGAGATGGAATTTATAACCTGATTGCTAAATATCGTTACCAATGGTTTGGAAAAAAAGATCAATGTATGATACCGACTGCTGAGTTACAATCTAAGTTTTTAGAAAATTAAGCTTCTAAAGGTTTTTCTCTCCTACTTCCATCGTACAATTCATACTCCAACAAACGACAATCTAATTTTCCATTATAAAATTCAATCCTTTTGGATGCTCTTAATCCTATCTTTTTAGCTAAATCAGGATTTCCCGTAAAAATATAACCATTATAACCTTTACACTCCTGTTTCATAAAATCGCCCATTCTTTTATAAGTTGCTTCAAGCTTAGAATGTACGCCTAAACGCTCTCCATATTCAGGATTAAACATCACCACCCCTTTTCCTTCCGGAATTTCAGTTTCCGCAAAATCACAGGTTTGAAAATCTATCAATTGATCTACACCTGCGGTCATCGCATTTTTGATGGAAATATCTATCGAATCATCCGAAATATCGGTAGCAATAATTTTAAAATCTATGTGCTTTACAATTTGATCTTTTAAGAATCTGCGTTCAGCAAAAAACACTTCTTCATCATAGCCTAAAATATGCATAAAACTATAGTTCATACGCAATAAACCGGGCGCTCTTTTGGTGGCAATTAAAGCGGCTTCAATGGCTAAAGTTCCTGAGCCACACATGGGGTTTACAAAATTTGATTTTTGGTCCCAAGAACTCGCAAAAATAGTTCCCGAAGCCAATGCCTCTAGCATAGGTGCTTTACCAGGTATTTTACGATAGCTGTGTTTTGCTAAAGTTTCTCCTGAAGTATCAATAAAGATTTCAGCCTTTTCGTTTTTCCAATATAAATGAATAACCGCTTTCGAATAATCAGATCCAGAATCGGGTCGAATCTTATGTATCGACTTAATTCTGTCAACAATTGCATCTTTTACTCGCAAATTTGCGAACAATGGCGTTGTAATGGTTGGGTTATCAACATTAGAGGTTACAGAAAAATATCCACTAAAATCAATCAGATTTTCCCAAGGCAAAGCACTTAAATTTTGGTGTAATTCATCATGATTTTCAGCCGTAAATTCATGTAAACTATATAATACCTGAGATGCGCACCTAAGGTTGAGATTCAGCTTTATACAATCGTTTAAACTTAAGAATAGCTCTACGCCAGTACCAAATACTCGGGTCGGTTTAAAGCCTAAATCTATCACCTCATTTTCGAGGTATAGAGCCAATCTTTTATTACAGGTGATGATCACCTTTGCGGGAGTGTTGAAAACTTGATCCATATAGGAGCGCAATTTACTCAAATAAATTTTAGAGATTTGACATCAGAAATTAAAGAATATTGAATTATGGATATCAAAGGGAAGGCACATTATGTATCTGACGTAATAAACGTTACAGATAGCTTTAGGAAGAGAGAATTAGTAATAGAATTTGCAGAAAATCCACAATATCCTGAGTTTGTAAAGTTTGAAGCCATTCAAGATCGTTGTTCTTTGATGGATACCGTTAAGGTTGGCGACGAGGTGGAAGTTTTCTTTAATTTAAAAGGAAGAGAATGGACCAACAAACAAGGTGAAAAGCAATATTTTAACACTTTACAATTATGGAAAGTGAACGTTTTAGGTGCCTCTGATTCGGCCGCCGGACATACCACACCAGAATATGCTGCCCCAATTGATATTAGCGCAGCACCGGGAGAAGATGACGATCTTCCGTTTTAAAGAGCCTATTTTCTAATTACAATGCGATAAAAGCGGCACCAACCTCCCAGGTTGACCGCTTTTTTTCTTTTTAGTACATTCCCAAAAGTTAATTTTGCAGTCCTGAGCGGAGTCGAAGGACAAAAAAAGCATCGATAAAAACCGATGCTTCTTGAACATATATTAACCACAAAAACTAATTCTTAATTATCTTTTTGATAAAGGATTTACTCCCTTGTTTTACTTCTAAATAGTAAATGCCATTTTTAGTGAGGGCAATATCTTTAGTATAAGTGTCAGCAGTTAAAGTTTTCTTTTCAGAGAAAAAAACTTCACCTTCGTTGTTTAACAAATGGATTTCAAGACTTGCTTTTGTTGGAGCTTGGAAAGAAATATTTGTTTTACCGCTCGAAAAATTTGGATAGAAAACCAGATTCTTAATTTCTAAAGAACTTAAATCTTCTTTACTTTTCTTAAGCAGATCTAAATTTGATTTATTGGGATCCATCACATTGATGTGTTGCTCAGTTGTAAAGCCATCTTTATCGGTTGTAGTAAAATCAAAATGACTTGAATTAGGCATATTGGGGCGGCGAATGGTCATTGCCCTATCGTTATTCATTTGCATTGGGGCCATATTCTCACCTCTACTCATTTGAGGATGAACCATTTCCCAATCTATATTAGCACCATCACCAAATCTTTTCACAAAAAATTCTCTAACGTCTTTATTAGAATCTTGCGGAAAGAAGCTCATATTTTTTCTCAAGCTGTCTATTTTAACTTCAAAGTTCCTGTTTTTACCATCATCGTTGAAAGAATAAAACCCCCTTCTTCCTGAGTCTAATTCCGCCAGATCTCCGTCACCTTTTCTAATGATTCTAACTCTTTTATTGTATCCTGCAGGGTCGGTAGTAAGTCTAAACTTTCTACCTTCCATCGGCTCAAACTTTTTCCTCAATTCTACTTTTTCTTCCTCGGTAATATTTTTAAAATTTTTGCCGTTAACAGTTGTATCCCCATTATTAATGGTAATTTCTAACTTTTCTTGTTTCAGTTCCTTTTTCTGAGCTGAAGATTTTTTGACAGACACCACTACCAGTACTACTAATAGCATGTTCCAGATGAGTACTTTTTTATTCATGATTTTGTAATGATTGATGAACTCAAATGTACAACTAACGAGCACCAAATTTTGTTAAAGCTCTGTTAATGAATGTTAAAAATTGTTAAACAAACCTAATAGACTCTCATTAAAATTATATTTGTATTGAGATGAAGAGGAGAAGTATCAGTTTGATTATTGGGCTAATGAGTTTTGCACTTTTAGGTGTGGTGGCGATGCAGTATTATTTTCTAAGAGAATCATACAGCTTAAAATCTCAACTTTTCGATCAGTCTGTTAACGATGTATTGAATAATGTTTCGGATAAATTAGAACGAAAAGAAGCGTTGGTTTTTTTAACGCAAAAAGCCGAAGAGCAACTAAAGGGCAAGAATTTTAAACACAAAAAGAATCAAGGAAATAACCTTGAGCAAACTGCCGAAAGCAATCATCGCTACAGAAATATTGACCTTACAAAATTAGAAGAGGAAAAATCAATCATTGCTTTTGTAAAAGCAATGAAAAGAAGTCAAGCCAAATCTGATAGTATATTTAAGTTAAGAGATAGTCTTTTAAGAAGCAGATATCCTTACCGTATGGTTTATAATGGTCCAGTTTCTGAAGATCAACCAGCACCAACGAACTTTGATTTTAGAGTCGACCTAGACCAAATTATAGATGAATTTGGTGTGACACATAACATCATGAGGCAATCATTTGTTGAGGCTCCAAAAAGAATGTTATTAAAACGGGTAGTTAAAAGAGGTTCACCCATAGTTGATACAGTAAGAACTTATATTATTGATGATCCTGCTTTAGGTCCGGTGATGAAAATGATTCCAAAGCCTAATTTCATGACAGGAATTTCTGACAATGAACTAAAATTAGCAGCCAAAAAAGAAGAGGTAGAGCGTCAATCCAAGAGAGTAGGTAATTACCTAGATTCTGTTGAAAAATCTGGTGATAAATCTAATGTTTTTCAAGACATTGCGACAGAACTTCAACAAGCTCATACCCCACTGAATAAGAGAGTACAACCACAAACTATAGATTCTTTGCTAGCCTTAGAATTGGCTAATCACGGTATCAACCTCAATTATAATTATAAGATTAGCTCTAATCGAGAAGATTCTGTGATTTTTAGTACAGCTTCTGTAAATAATCAGGTATTTATTCCTGCCAATACTTATCAAACTGTATTATTTAGTAAAGATATTGTTAGGGACGCAGGTTTACTCACTGTAACTTTTCCAGAAAAAAACACACTTATTATTAGTAATATGGGAAGTATTCTGTTTTCATCAGCAGGTTTACTGCTGATTTTGGCAGGAAGTTTTGGCTATACCATTCTTTCTATTTTAAAGCAAAAGAAAGTATCGGAGATGAAAACAGATTTCATCAACAACATGACCCATGAGTTTAAAACACCAGTGGCCACCATCATGATTGCGAGCGAAGCTTTAAAAGATCCTGAGATTAACGAAAATAAAGCCCGTGTTAATAAACTCGCAAGCATCATTTATGATGAAAATATCAGGCTTGGAAATCATATCGAACGGGTTTTAAATATTGCTAAGATCGAGAAAGATGATTTGAAATTGGAACGCCAGCAGATTGATGTCAACGACTTAATTTCTACCGTAATTGATAGCATGAGTTTGCAGCTTCAAAAGAAAGATGCCATTATAAACTTAAGTTTAGATGCCAAAAACACCATGATGGTTGCTGATGAATTACATTTATCCAACGTGATTTTTAACTTGGTAGATAACGCCAATAAGTACAGCAAAGATCAACCCGAAATTTCAATTGCTACAGAAAATCAAGACAATCAGATTATCATTAAAGTGGCTGATAAGGGAATTGGGATGAGCCGTGACCAGCAAAAGAAAATATTCGAACAGTTTTACCGCATCCCAACGGGTAATTTACATGATGTAAAAGGCTTTGGTTTAGGCTTAAGTTATGTGAGCAATATGGTGAAAAGAATGAATGGCAGCATTAGCGTAAAAAGTGAAAAAGATAAAGGCTCTGAATTTGAGATTAGATTTCCATTAACTTAGCAGCAAATATCAACCAAATGAATCCTAAAAAAATACTATTAGTAGAAGACGATCCTAACTTGGGGATGTTACTCGAAGATTACCTTTCATTAAAAGGGAAATTTGATATCAAACTTTGTGTTGATGGCGAAGAAGGTTTAAAAGCTTTTACTCAGGATGATTTTGACATTTGTATTTTGGATGTGATGATGCCTAAAAAAGATGGTTTTACTTTAGCAAAAGACATCCGAAAAATTAACTCAACTATTCCCATCATTTTTGCTACCGCAAAAGGAATGATGGA
The DNA here is from genome assembly GCA_018828585.1 of Bacteroidota bacterium. GTDB lineage: Bacteria > Bacteroidota > Bacteroidia > Sphingobacteriales > Sphingobacteriaceae > Pseudopedobacter. The sequence goes on along the minus strand of JAHJVW010000083.1, from coordinate 978 downwards.
AGATAAAACCGAAGCGTATTCGCTAGGTGGAGATGATTATATCACCAAACCTTTTAGAATTGAAGAATTGCTATTACGAATTAACGCTTTATTAAAAAGAGTGTCACAGCAAGATCAAGAACCCGAACAAAAACCCACGCAATTTAACATTGGTCAATATCATTTTGATTATCAAACGCAAATTATTAGTAAAGACGAGGAACAACAAAAAGTAAGTACCAAAGAAGCGGAATTGCTACGCTTACTTTGCTTAAAAATGAATGACGTGTTAACCCGTGAAGAGGCCTTACTACAAATCTGGCATGATGATAACTATTTCAATGGCCGTAGCATGGATGTTTTCCTAAGCAAACTAAGAAAATACCTACGTGATGACTCTAAAGTCGAAATTATTAACGTACACGGCAAGGGGTATAAATTATTGGTAAATTAAGGATAAATGAACTAATTGATTCGCTAAGACCAACTCCCTACCTATTCTTAAAGTGTAGTATTTCACTAATTATCTTAAGGTTATCTTATAGTTATCCTTACGCTATCCTAACCTTATCTTACGTTCCTATTAGCTTTATCCTATATTAAGGAAATGTTCGAAGACAGGATTTGGCGAAATGTAGGGATGGAAATCTATAGCATCAAATTTAATATTTAAATCTATTTTCTACAATAGGGCAATTGATTCCCTGATATCTTGTTGATTGCGACATAGCTACGGCATCTCCACATAAAGGGTGCGAGAACTGTTCGAGCATCCTACGTCTTTTAACGTAAGATGCTTGAACAGATATTGGAACGGCCTGGTTAGTGGCTTGGAGAGATGACAGTGCCCAAGATTTCTATTATAAAGAAAAAAGCAACTTTGTGCTGTTCATTACAAAGGCAAAATCCAAAAAAATAGAGGCTGTCTCAAAAATAAACGAGACAGCTTTTTTATTTTTAGAGTTTTTGATCACGTTATTTTGTTAATGAAATACTGGG
>JAHJVW010000082.1 GCA_018828585.1 Bacteroidota bacterium | reverse complement strand
TTAAAGTCCTCTTCAAATAATGGGGGAAGACCTGATTTACTTCCTTTTCTTGGCTTTTCCATTGCGATTTAATTTAAAAATTTATTCGCTTTTTGTAAACCTTTTTTAGGAATAGACATAACCTTCATCCATAATCATTGCTTTAAGATGTTAATTTCACAAAACTTAATAGAATTAAAAACAGTATATTTCGTTTATTATATCAAGTGACTTTAATACTGTTTGACAATTAATCCTGATCATCACAGCATCAGGTCCCAAAACAGTACCCATCATGTCAAAAATCAGTTTCAACAATAGCAACAGTCCTTTCTTTAAATCGCTTAAAGAAAAGGTAAATCTATACTTTGCCGAGAATCAAATCCCTAAAACAGGAGGTAAAAAGCTTTTTTATAAAAGCTTAATTATCGGCTTATCAGGCGTAACGATTTATGTTGTACTGGTATTTTTCACCCCTCCTACTCTTTTTGCCATTTTACTTTGTGGATTATTGGGTATAAACTTGGCAATGATTGGTTTCAACATCATGCATGAAGGGGGGCATGGAAGCTTTTCGAAATACAAATGGCTGAATGAGTTATCTGCCTATTCTTTAAATGCTTTGGGAGGTAACATCCATTTTTGGAAACAAAAGCATAACATAGACCACCATACTTATACCAATATCACCGGTATGGACCATGACATTGATGTTAAATTCATGAGAATGAATGAGGAGCAGCCTCGTCATCAATACCATAGGTTTCAGCATGTATATTGGGTATTATTATATGGTATTTCTTATATGGCGTGGATATTATTTGAGGATTTTGCTAAATATTTCTCAGGTAAAATGGGAAGAAGCGGACAAAAAAAGAAGCTAGAAAAAAGAGAGCATTTGATATTTTGGGCCACCAAATCGGCATACATTTTTCTTTATCTGGGGCTTCCCATCATCATGTTAGGCTGGTTATATACTTTGGTGGGTTTCTTGATTATGGGTTTGGTGACGGGTTTGTCTATCAGTATTGTTTTCCAATTGGCCCATGTAGTAGAAGGCACTCAGTTTCCTAAACCGCCAGCTGTAAATAATAGAATACCTCATGAATGGGCGATCCATCAGGTAAGCACCACTGCTAATTTTGCCACCCATAGTAAAATTACTTCTTGGTTTTTAGGAGGCTTAAACTTTCAGGTGGAGCATCACTTGTTTCCCGGAATTAGTCATGTTCATTATCCCCAAATCAATAAGTTGGTAAAAGAAACCTGCCAAGAATTCAATGTCTCTTATCTGGAGCATAAAAGTATGGCCAAGGCATTTTTATCTCATCTTACGCATATTCATAAATTAGGAAATGTTTAATATTTAGGTTGACCAGACTGCCCTAGCCCTGATTAGAAGGAAGCCTGCAGGCCAAAAGCGAGCGGATCCCGATAGCTATCGGGACGGGACTATCAAGACCGATGAAAAAGGGACCTTGCGCTTCAAAAAAATAATGACCATTAAATGAAAAGAAGCTTTCATCCCCTTAAATAGAATCCTTAATTTAGCGCAAACAAATTAAAGCAAAATGCAATACGACGTTATCGTAATAGGTTCAGGTCCGGGTGGTTATGTAGCCGCCATTAGATGTGCCCAATTGGGTTTAAAAACTGCAATGATTGAGAAGTACGCCACATTTGGTGGTACTTGTTTAAACGTGGGCTGTATCCCATCCAAAGCATTGTTAGATTCATCAGAGCATTATCACAATGCCACGCATACTTTTGCAGAACATGGAATTGATGTGAAAGAGGTAAAAGTGAACCTAAAGCAAATGATCAAGAGGAAGAACGAAGTAGTAGAACAAACTACTAGTGGGATTACTTTCTTGATGAAGAAAAACAAAGTAGACACTTACGAAGGATTAGGTTCTTTTAAAGATAAAAACACCATTAAAATTGCCTTAACCAAAGGGGGTGAACAAGAAATTACGGGTAAAAACATCATTATCGCTACGGGTTCTAAGCCTACTGCTTTACCCTTCTTAAAAACCGATGGTAAAAGAATCATCACTTCTACCGAAGCTTTAAACTTAACTGAAGTGCCTAAACACCTGATTTTAATTGGTGGTGGCGTAATTGGTCTGGAGTTAGGTTCGGTGTATAAGCGCTTAGGTGCTGAAGTGACGGTGGTTGAATTTATGGATGGTATTATCCCAACTATGGACAAGACTTTAGGTAAAGAATTACAGAAAGTTTTAGCAAAACAGGGAATGAAATTCTTACTGAGTCATAAGGTGACCGGTGCTGAAGTAAAAGGTAAAAAAGTGATGGTAAATGTGGATTCGCCAAAAGGAGAGAAAGTGGTTTTAGAAGGCGATTATTGCTTAGTTGCTGTGGGTCGCGTAGCTTATACCGAAGGTTTAGGTTTAGAAAACATTGGCATCACGGTTGAGGAAAGAGGAAAGAAAATCACGGTTGATGAACATTTGGAAACATCCGTTAAAGGAATTTATGCCATTGGCGATGTCATTAAAGGGGCAATGTTGGCGCATAAAGCGGAAGAAGAGGGAACTTTGGTTGCTGAAATTATTGCTGGACAAAAACCTCATATCAACTATAATTTAATCCCTGGTGTGGTTTATACCTGGCCAGAAGTGGCTTCGGTTGGTTATACCGAAGAGCAATTGAAGGAAAAAGGAACTAAATACAAAACTGGTTCTTTCCCTTTTAAAGCAAGCGGAAGAGCCAGAGCCAGTATGGATATTGACGGTTTGGTAAAAGTATTAGCGGATGCCGAAACTGACGAAATTTTAGGTGTACACATGATTGGCCCACGCTGTGCGGATATGATTGCCGAGGCAGTGGTTGCCATGGAATTTAGAGCAAGTGCCGAAGATATAGGTAGAATCAGCCATGCGCACCCAACCTTTACAGAATCATTTAAAGAAGCTGCTTTAGCGGCAACTGGAAATAGGGCGATACATATTTAGTTATAAGTTATTTAATTTGTTGTGAGTTCAATAGTTAAAATAGTTCATTAGTTAATCGAGATTTAAAAGCATTTTCAAATCAACAAATTTTCAAATCTTCAAATCATTGTTAGTCAACATATTTATCATTTTTGCTACAATAATTGGGATGGAAATCCTTTCTTGGGCGATGCACAAATATTTATTTCATGGCCCGCTTTGGTTTATCCATAAAACGCACCATCAACAAAGGCATGGCTTTTTTGAGCTGAATGATATTTTTAGTTTTGGTTTTGGCGCTTTGGCTTTGTGGCTGTTATGGGAAGGACATCTAAGTTTAAACTATCAGTTTTGGATGGGTGCAGGGATTTCCCTTTACGGAATTATTTACTTCATCTTTCATGATTGGTTTATTCATAACCGGCTGAAAGCTTTTAAATCAGAAAACAAGTATTTGAAAGGCATTCGTAGGGCACATAAAATCCATCACAAATCAATGGAAAAAGAGGGTTCGGAGGAGTTTGGGTTGCTGGTTGCGAGTAAAAAGTATTTTAAATAGATAGTTGAAATAGTTCATTAGTACTTATAAAACTGAATACTGAACACCAATAACCGAATACCCATTACTAAATATCCACAAAAATGGTTTCAAACATTATTTTTTACAGTACACCAAAAGGGAATGTAAATATTCAGGTAATATTTGAGGAAGATAGTTTTTGGCTTACTCAAAAGGCTATGGCAGAGCTTTTCGCTAGATCAAAAACCACAATTAACGAACATTTAAAAAATATTTTTGAAACCAATGAGCTTGAAGAAATTGTAGTTGTTCGGAAATTCCGAACAACTGCTACTGATGGTAAGGAATATCAAACTAACTTTTATGATTTAAAAGTAGTACTAGCTGTTGGTTATAGGGTTAATTCTTCCGAAGCTACTCAATTTAGAATATGGACAACTAATACTTTACAAGAATATATTGTAAAAGGTTTTGTATTAGATGATGAAAGATTAAAGCAAGGCAAAAAATTAGGAAAAGATTATTTTGATGAACTATTAGAACGTATAAGAGAAATACGGGCTAGTGAAAGAAGGTTTTATCAAAAGATAACTGATATATACGCCCTAAGCATCGATTATATAAAAAGCTCCAAACAAACACATCAATTTTTTGCTCAAGTTCAAAATAAACTCCACTGGGCAATTACCGGAAAAACTGCTGCAGAAACTATTTATACAGAAGCGGATGCTACCAAATTAAATATGGGCTTACAAACTTGGAAATATGCCCCAGATGGCAAAATCTTAAAATCTGATGTGAGCATTGCCAAAAACTATTTGCATGAAGCACATATTTCAGAATTAAATAGAATAGTTTCAGCCTATTTAGATTTAGCCGAAAATAATGCTATTCGTAAAAAAGCACTGACTATGAAAGAATGGGCTACATTTTTAGATAATTTTTTAAACCTATCTAGTTATCCTATTTTAATTGATAATGAAAAAATAACTATGTTAGAAGCAAAATTAAAAGCTGAAGCTGAGTTCGATAATTTCAGAACAATCCAAGATAAAAACTACGAAAGTGACTTTGATAAACTTATTAAACTTTTACCTAGAAAATAGGTGATATTTAACAATTAGATTTTACGTATCAATAAGCATTTTCAAATCTTCATCCCGATAGCTATCGGGACAAATCTTCAAATTAACATGATACAAATCCACCAAAATGTCTCTTTAAAAAACTTCAACACTTTTGGGATTGAGGCTTATGCCCGATATTTTGTGGAAATCAATCATAAAGAAGAATTAGCAGAACTTTTTCTTGATCCTCAATGGCATCAGGCTAACAGATTGGTGTTGGGCGGAGGCAGCAATATGCTGTTTACCCAAAACTTTGATGGCTTGGTCATTAGAATCAATATCCGTGGAATTGAACATCGCATCAATCATGAAACAGTCATTGTAGAATCTGGAGCAGGAGAGATATGGGATGATTTGGTAAATTATTGTGTGGATTGGGGCTTTGCGGGCGTTGAAAATTTGAGCTTAATTCCGGGCTCTGTTGGTGCCTCTCCTGTTCAAAACATTGGTGCTTATGGTGTAGAGCTGAAAGATGTTTTTGAAAGTTGTGAAGCTTTTGAAATTGCCACCGGAGAATTTAAACATTTCGATAAAGCTGCCTGTCAATTTGATTACCGTGAAAGTATTTTCAAACAAAAATTAAAAGGTAAACTGATAATTGTATCTGTCAAGTTTAAACTATCCACACAAGAAAATATCAATATCAGTTATGGCGCAATTACTGATGAACTGCAAAAAAGAGATATTGTAAACCCTACTATTAAAGATGTTTCTATAGTTGTTTCGGCAATACGAGTATCAAAGCTTCCAGACCCATCAACCATAGGAAATGCAGGTTCATTTTTTAAAAACCCTATCGTATCAAAACAGCAATTTGACCAAATTTATCAGCAATTTCCCGAAATTTCGCACTATATCATGCATAATGGCATTAAACTAGCTGCTGGCTGGTTGATAGAACAATGTGGCTGGAAAGGTAAAGTAGTAGGCCATACCGGAACTTGGAAAAACCAAGCACTTGTTTTGGTAAATCATGGAAACGCTTCTGGAGATGAGGTTTATCATCTTTCCGAAGCTATTATCTTGTCTGTTAAAGAGAAATTTGAGGTTACGCTAGAACGCGAAGTCAATATCATTTGATAAAATTATCTAAAGATTTTGTTACATTTTGATTAAATGACCTAGTGTTGGTCTTTCAAAACTCATTGTGGACCGTATTTTGATAGATAAATCATGTTCAAACATTTTGTTTAAGTATTATAATATTAAAGTTAAACAAAAGCTTGTGAATACCAAACTCATTTCTTACTTTTGTTTAAGTAATTTATCATAAAGTTCAACAAAATGACAAAGATAGAATTTAATACCCTCGTAATGCGTCAAGCTCCATCTTTAAAAATGCATGCGCTTCATTTTACACATGATAGTGATGATGCCAATGATTTGGTACAAGATACCTTACTAAAAGCAATCACCTATTACAATAAATTTAAGGAAGGAACGAATTTAAAAGGTTGGTTATATACCATCATGAAAAATACCTTCATCAATAACTATCGTCGATTTGTAAAAATCAGCACTTTTGTCACTAAAACAGATGAAATATCTTCATCACAGCTTTCTTTTAGCGCAACTACAAATGGAGGCGAACAAAAATTTGTAATGGATGATATCAAAAGTGCATTATCTAATTTACAACAAGAATACTATGTGCCTTTCACCATGTACTTTGAAGGTTTCAAATATCACGAGATTGCGGATCATTTAGAAATTCCAATAGGTACTGTAAAGACAAGAATCCACGTGGCAAGAAAATTACTTAAAAAAGATCTGAAAGCTTACGACAAAAAATCGAACCCAGTTGCTGCTTAAATTGCTTTTCTTAACTCATCATAAATAAAAAGACGCTTTACCTCATCAGAAAGCGTTTTTTATTGCTTTACTTTTCAATGTTGGCTTTTAATTTATTGAGTCCTTTTTCATAGTCTTTACCTATCATCCCATCCATCATAAGTCCCATCCATTTGTCAACAATTCCTTTATTTTCACCATCATAAATCCAACTTACTTTTGTTGAGTCTCCTTGCTGCTCAAACTTAAAGTTGTTTTCTGCTTTGGCTTCAAACGGGGTTATAAATGTAAGCTCTTGATAAATTGCAGTGTAAGGCTCTAATTTTGTGACTACAAAATTCCCTTCTCCTACTTCCTCACCAAGCCAAGCATATTTTTCTCCAACTGCTGCCTTTGGACCGCTAATCACAACTTTGGCAGTAGGTTCTGCTTCATACCAAGGGCTCCAATCATTAAATTTTGAGAAATCTAAAACATAAACATAAGCAGCAGAATCGGTGGCTGCCACCATCACAGAGCGTTCCACTCTAGAATTTTTAGGTAAAAAGAAACTACCTAATACAATGATTAACGCGATAACAACAATTACCGCTAATACAATTTTTAAGAATTTCATACAAATTAAGGTTTTGACAGATTAAATCTATCAGTAATCCTTTGAAATTCAAAATTTTATAACTTTAATTTAGAATCTTTTCTACTTCCTGCGCTACCACCTGACCAGAAATTAAAGATGGTGGTACGCCTGGTCCAGGAACGGTCAACTGCCCTGTAAACAGTAAGTTTTTTATCTTTTTAGCTCGCATGGCTGGCTTAAAAAATGCAGTTTGCGAAAGCGTATTAGCCAAACCATAAGCATTCCCTTTATAAGAGTGATAATCGGCGGTGAAATCATTCATGGCGTAACTACGTTTCACCAATTCATGTCCGCGGATTTTTTGGCCCGTGATGCTTTCAAACCGATCCATCATGATTTGATAATATTTTTCTCGCAATTCGTCAGAATCCTCCAATCCTGCGGCAAGAGGGATTAAGAAAAATAGATTCTCTTTACCTTCTGGTGCTCCAGATAAATCAGTTTTAGTAGTGCAAGAAACGTAGAATAAAGGTTTAGAAGGCCATTGTGGTTGCGTATAAATTTCTTTAGCATGTTGATCTAAATCTTCATCAAAAAATAAATTATGATGTTGAATACCTTCAATTTGATGATCTAAACCCACATAAAATAAAAGTGAAGAAGGAGACATCACTCTTTTATCCCAATAACTTTCATTATAATTTCTATATTCTGGAGCTATTAATTTTTGTTCGATATAATGATAATCACCAGCTGCAACTACAAAATCCGTCTCAAAATTCCCTTTAGCTGTTGTTAAGCTTTTCGCGGTCCCATTTTCTATATGGATACTTGTTACTTCGGTATTCAAAATAATCTTCACCCCTTGCGCTTCTGCAACTTTAACCATGGCCTTCACAATTTCATTCATCCCGCCCATCGGATACCACGTACCCATGGCTAAATCTGCATGATTCATTAAGCTATACATGGCCGGAATTTTTTGAGCTGTAGCACCCAAAAATAAAACTGGAAATTCTAAAAGTTGAATCAGTTTGGGGTTGGTAAAGTATTGTCTCACATGCTTACTCATAGGTTTTAACATGTGTATCCGAAGGCTCTCCAACATCATTCTGATATCAATAAATTCGGTAATTGAATGTGAAGGACGAAAAACATAATCGCTCATAGCCGTTTTGTATTTATAGGCAGCTTGCTCCATAAATTTCCGCAAACCAACACTACTCCCCTTTTCATACTTTTCGAAAAGTGCTTCCAACTCCTGCATATTTGCAGGAATATCCATCCAATCTTGCTTCCCAAAATAAATTCGATAACCTGGATCTAATCTTTTCAGATCATAGAAATCACTCACTTTTTTACCAAACAAAGCAAAATAGTTTTCAAAAACATCGGGCATCCAATACCAGCTTGGCCCCATATCAAATTTGAAGCCTTCGCTTTTCCACACGCTAGCTCTACCGCCTGCTTGATCATTTTTTTCAATGATGGTAACTTGATATCCTTTTTTAGCTAATACGGAGGCAGCGGCTAATCCGGCGAAGCCAGAACCAATAACGTGAACTCTTGATGATTGATGCATGATGATGATAAATCTAAAAATAGGTTTTTTGTTTCAACTCAATTAAAACAAAAACTCAAAAAAAATGTATTTTGGTCAAATAAACTTTTTCTCCATTATGGATCTTTATAATGAAACCTGTTTTGAGTGCAGTAAAATTATTACGCAAAAATACAGCACTTCTTTCAGTTTAGGCATAAAAGCTTTTGATCATAAGTTTCAATATCCCATTTATGCTATTTACGGTTTTGTTCGCTATGCAGATGAGATTGTAGATACCTTTCATGATAAAGACAAAGTGAAATTAATTGCGAAGTTTAGGGATGATGCCAAGTCTGCAATTGAAGATAAAATTAGCCTGAATCCTGTTTTACATTCTTTCCAAGAGGTAGTGAATAAATATCAAATCGAATTTAAACTGATTGATGCTTTTTTAAAATCTATGGAAATGGATTTAGACAAAACTGCTTATACTGATGCTAGCTACAAAGATTACATTTACGGTTCAGCAGAAGTTGTAGGTTTAATGTGTTTGAGGGTGTTTTGCGAAGGGGATGAAATCTTATACCAAAAACTTTTACCTCAAGCGAGGAGCTTAGGCGCTGCTTTTCAAAAAATTAATTTTTTACGCGACATTAAATCTGATTATGAGGAACGTGGACGTACCTATTTCCCAAAAGTGGATTTTACTAAATTCACAGAAGATGATAAAAAAACAATAGAAGCGGATATAAAAATTGATTTTGATGATGCTTTTGAAGGCATTAAAAATTTGCCTTATGGATCCAAATTAGGAGTTTATATTGCCTATGTTTATTATCTCCAACTCTTTAAAAAAATCAAAAATACACCTGCTTTAACCATTACGAATAAAAGAATCAGAGTGTCAGACACGCATAAGTTATTTTTAATGGCTCAGGCTTTGGTTAAAAGTAAACTAAACTACGTTTAGGTTTTTATCGTTATTAAAGTAAAAATTACATTAAACATGAAACTTTTAGTCACCATTATATTATTCACTTTACAAATCACAAACTTAAAAGCTTACGATATAAAGCAAATAAGAGCGGATTATGTGAGCGCCATAAACGATAGCGAAAAGGCCGATCAACTTTGCAATCATCTCGAAAACATCAAAAATCCTGATCCATTAATTTTAGCTTATTTAGGTTCTGCGCAAGCTATAAAAGCAAAACATGCTTGGAATCCAGTAAGTAAACTCAGTTATATTAAAAAGGGATTTTCAACTATTAACGAGGCCGTTAGTAAAGCCCCAGAAAATTTGGAAGTCCGTTTTTTACGTTTTAGTCTGTCGTTTTATGTACCCTCATTTTTGGGTTACAGTAAAAATTTAACCATCGATAAAAACAAAATTATTGATTTACTGAGCAAACAATCACTCATAAAACTAGACGTAGACAAAACCATTTTAAAGAATATGGTTTACTTTATGATTGATAGTAAATTGTGTTCTACACAAGAAATTGCCGTTTTGAAAAGAGTGCCCACTGCATGAAACAACAGTACACCTATCTAATCATCAATGTTCTAACGGTATTTTTTCCTATCGTTTTATCATTTGATAAAAAGGTGCATTTTTACAAAAAGTGGAAATTTATAGCCCCAGGAATCCTATTCACAGGGCTTCTATATTTAGTTTGGGACTATATTTTTACCATTAAAAATGTTTGGTCATTTAATGATCAATACATTATAGGCATCAAATTTTTTAACCTCCCATTAGAAGAAATTCTATTTTTCATCACCGTACCGTTTGCTTGTATATTTATTTATGAATGCCTAAATAGCTATTTAAAAATTACTATTTCTAAAGTTTGGAGTCGAAACATCAGTATTATTCTATTAGCTTTTTGCATTTTGATGCTGTTCCTTTTTAATCAACAACTTTACAGTTTGATCAATTTCAGCACCTTAGCCGTGATCCTTATTTACACGTTATTCAAATCCACTTCATTAAATATGGGGAAATTCTATTTGGCATATTTGGTTTCTCTAATTCCTTTTTACATGGTAAATGGTATTTTGACCGCTATTCCCATAGTGATGTATAATAACGCAGAGAACATGAATTTTAGAGTGGGCACTATTCCATTCGAAGACCATTTTTATTCCATGTCATTAATTCTGCTTAATCTGCTTTTCTTTGAATATTTTAGGAGCCGAAAATTAACTCATGGAAAATCTTCCCGAATACACTAAATCACAATTGGCCTTACGTAACGGACAAGATAAACCTCAAATTTGGGTAGCTTATTTAGGGGACATTTATGACGTAAGTGAAAGTCGTTTATGGCGAAATGGCAAGCATTACGAACACTGGGCAGGGCAAGATTTAACCGATGAACTGAAAGATGCACCGCATAATCAAAAGGTTTTCGAGAAGTTTAAAGTAATTGGGAAATTGAAATAGTCTTTTGAAGCTATTCCAGCTATACGCTCATACTGCGCCAGCCTTAGCCACACCTGTCCCGCATGGCTATCGGGAAGGCTGGTATCCGCTGCTATCTGGGCTAAAAAATATCTTTTTCTTACTAAAATTTTTTCAAGTGAATCAATTATAACTAGTCAGGCGACGATTCGATTCTTTTAATTAAACGAAAAAACGCTGACAGGGTTTGGAACCCTGTCAGCGTTAAAACTCTCTAATTTTCAATTTTAAAATCGCTCAACTTCACAAATTCTTGAACTCTTGCAGCTACTTCACTTTCGCTCAGATTTTTGATTTTCTCGGTGCCAAATTTCTCTACACAAAAAGATGCCAATGCAGAACCATAGATGATCGCGTTCTTCATATTATTAAAATTCACGGTACCCACATGTGCCATATAACCAATAAAACCACCTGCGAATGTATCACCTGCTCCGGTTGGATCAAAAACTTCAGCCAATGGTAAAGCTGGTGCTGAGAATATTTGATCTTGGTGAAATAGCAATGCACCATGTTCTCCTTTTTTAATGATCAGGTATTTTGGACCCATCGCTAAAATCCGATTTGCTGCTTTTACCAAAGAATATTCTCCCGAAAGTTGACGAGCTTCCGCATCATTAATGGTTAAAACATCCACCATTTTAATAGTAGCCAATAAATCATCCATCGCAATGTCCATCCAAAAATTCATGGTATCCATTACTATCAATTTAGGGCGATTTTTTAAACGATTTATAGCTAATAGTTGTGTGACAGGACTTAAATTAGCAAGTAACAGATATTCACAATCTTGATAAGAATCTGGATAAATAGGATCAAAATCTTCTAAAACATTTAATCCAGTTTCCAATGTATCACGATTATTCATATCATTATGATATTTCCCTGACCAATAGAAGTTTTTTCTATCTTCAGCAATCTGAAGTCCTTCTAAGTCTATTTTATGTTCTTTCCAAATCTCCAATTCTGATTTCGGAAAATCCCCTCCTATAATTCCAATAACTTTAACTTTCTCATAAAAATATGACGCAGCTAAAGACGCAAAAGGAGTAGCTCCTCCAACAATTTTTTCTACTTTACCAAAGGGAGTTTCAATATCATCAAGTGCAATACTTCCTATAATTACTAGACTCATAAATTTTTTTTATTTTTTTCGTTACAAATATTGCATAATTAATTTTAAATCCCGAATATTGCACTCCCGAAAGGGACAAAAGCTTTGAAAAAAGCATTTGTTAACCAGAAAGAGCTGCAAAGCTCCGGAAAAATTCCTAAGTAGCTCAGCTGGTTAGAGCATCTGACTGTTAATCAGAGGGTCCCTGGTTCGAGTCCAGGCTTGGGAGCTTAAAAATAAAAACCTTATCCTATCCGATAAGGTTTTTTTGCTATATGGGATTCTGTGTTTACATCATTTATTCACCTTCAGTTGATCAATTCTATGTTGGCCAAACTGCTGATCTTAAAGAAAGGTTATCTCAGCACAATAGTGCTTTTTTTGAAGGATCATCTACCAAAAAGGGGATTCCTTGGTTACTCTTCTTTTCACTTGAATGTTGTTCGAGAAGTCAAGCTATTGCAATAGAATCACATATCAAAAAAATGAAATCAAGAAAATACTACCAATCTCTAGTGAAATACCCTGAAATAGCCGAAAAACTTATTAAAAGATTTGGTTAATCTAGAGGTTCCAATTATTTATTGAGCCCAGTCCCGATAGCTATCGGGATGGGAGCTTAAAAATAAAAACCTTATCCTATCCGATAAGGTTTTTTTGCTATATGGGATTCTGTGTTTACATCATTTATTCACCTTCAGTTGATCAATTCTATATTGGTCAAACTGCTGATCTTAAAGAAGGATTATCTCAGCACAATAGTGCTTTTTTTGAAGGATCATCTACCAAAAAGGGGATTCCTTGGTTACTCTTCTTTTCCCTTGAATGTTGTTCGAGAAGTCAATCTATTGCAATAGAGTCCCATATCAAAAAAATGAAATCAAGAAAATACTACCAATCTCTAGTGAAATACCCTGAAATAGCCGAAAAACTTGTTAAAAGATTTGGTTAATCTAGAGGTTCCAATTATTTATTGAGCCCAGTCCCGATAGCTATCGGGATGGGAGCTTAAAAATAAAAGAGGCTGTCTCAAAAATAAACGAGACAGCTTTTTTATTTTTAGAGTTTTTGATCACGTTATTTTGTTAATGAAATACTGGGCAGTTTATCTAATGTGATTAATCAATTTTTAAGG
>JAHJVW010000081.1 GCA_018828585.1 Bacteroidota bacterium | reverse complement strand
CCTTAAAAATTGATTAATCACATTAGATAAACTGCCCAGTATTTCATTAACAAAATAACGTGATCAAAAACTCTAAAAATAAAAAAGCTGTCTCGTTTATTTTTGAGACAGCCTCTTTTTAAGGGGTAATATTAAATTAATGCTTTTTATGCTCTTGGTGATAAATTACTAAATCATCAATAGGGGTACGCATAATCTTACCCATTTTCATTCCGTATTCTTTAGCTGTTTCTTCTAATACATTCCTGAAATTATAAGCTACAGAACCTATGCAGTTAAATTCATAATCTTTGTAATTTGGATAATGGCTTACCAAATTTTCAAAGAAGTCTACAAAAGATGTTTTTACAATACCTCTTGAATATTCAATATTATTGGTGATGTCGTAAACGAATTTACTAAAGCTTGCACAAAATCTATTAGGAAGTGGTTTCGTATAAATGGCATTCATGATATCATCTGGAGTTAATTTAAAAGTCTCCCAAAAAGTATCTCTTACATTTTTCGGCATGTAACCCCTAATATAATCGCTCAATAATTTTTTACCGATGTAGCAACCACTGCCCTCATCTCCTAAAATATAAGCTAAAGAATCAATATTTAGCTCAATATACTCGCCATCATAAATACAAGTGTTAGTGCCAGTTCCTAATATAGCGGCAAAGCCTCTTTTGTCTTTCAATAAAGCTCTGGATGCAGCTAATAAATCATGACCAACTTCTATATCTGCGTCAGGAAACATCTCTTGCATTGCTTTTTTAACAATGTCTGCTTTTTCATCACTATGAACCCCAGCACCATAATAGTAAACCTCTTTAATTTGTTTAATAGGTAAATCAGTAGGTGTATTTTTTCTCATTGATGCAATAATGTATTCTGTGTCAGAGAAGTAAGGATTGTAACCCTCTGTATTGAACATTATTTTTTTTCCACTGTCCTCAATCAAGCACCAGCTTGTCTTAGTGGAACCACCATCGGCTATTAAGATCATGTTATTAAGTTTATAATTTGGCGTTAAATTAAGAAAATCTTCTTATTGTACAAATCACACTAAGATGTTTTCGTCCGTAAAAAAAGCCTGTTGTGTAAACAACAGGCTTTCAAATATAACGTTTTCTAATTATTGTTTCACAACTGAATAGGTTTTATCTACTTCGCTGAAAGAAACCTTATAGGTTCCATCGGCTGCAATTCTGATGTTATCTCCGTTGAGTGAAGCAACACCGTCTTTACCTCCGTAGTTTGTTGCCCAGTCATCATTTAATCTAAACTTGATATCTTTACCGCCTAATAAACTAACAGTGATGCTCCAAGTTCTAGTACCGTTATTATATTTCATATTGGTATCTGAACCCCAACCTGTAGGTGTGGCATCACCAATAATCCCAAATGAATACTTCTCAGCAGCAAATGTTTTTGCATTTAAATCAGCAGTCAATTTGTACTGATACTCGGTACCAACTTTTAAATTGTTACCTGCAGATGCGCTGATTTTAGATCCACCAGCATCACCATAAGCAACAGTCCATTCTTTTTTAGGAGTAAGTTTAAACTCTAAACTACCACCAACTTTAGCTCCAAAATCAATTACACCTGAATATACTCCGTTGCCAGTAGGGGAGATTAAGCTGTCTGCAGTTGATGGATTCCATCCTTGGTAATCACCAGGAACATAAATATAATCTATCAATGGATAAGGCTTAACACTCATCTCAACGATAGAGGAGTAGGTAGGGGCAACATTCGAAGAAAGAACCGCTTTTACTCTTGTTTGTATATTTGAAGCTTGATCAAATGGTAAGTTTAATTTTAACATTAAAGCATTAAAATCTAAAACTGTAAAACTTTTGGTAGTACCAGTAGCATCTAATGAAACCTCTTGAGGGCTAGCGAAATTGGTTCCTTTAACAGCAAACTGTAAAGTATAAGTTGCTCCAGCATTAAATCCAAAATTAGCTTTTGAGTAGGTAAAAGTAACCGCACTATTTGCTTGATCTGTTTTTGTTAAAACTAAAGAATTTTTAGAAGCACTTAAGTTTGACGCTATGGTTTTAGCTGGATCTAATACTGCTTGTGTTTCATCTTTCTTACAAGCTGTAAAAGCAACAGCAATTAAAGAAAGAATCATAAAAGAGTGAATTATTTTTTTCATGATTTTATTGATTTAAGCAGGCGACATACCTATGTCGCCTGTATGTTTTTATTAATATCCTGTGTTTTGAACTAAATTTGTATTGGCGTTTACATCATCATAAGGTAAAGGATAAACTCTTCTGAAATCTTCCACTGCCTTACCTGCTTTTACACCGCCTTTCCAAGGCCATAAGTACGCACTGGTAACAAATTTTCCAAATCTGATTAAATCAGTTCTTCTATGTCCTTCCCAATAGAGTTCACGTGATCTTTCATCTAGAATAAAGTCTAGATTGATGGAAGTTACATTGCCACTGGTATTACCGTAAGCTCTTGTACGCAATGCATTGATATAACTTAATGCTGTAGCGGCATCACCACCACCACCTCTTAATTGAGCTTCCGCATAGATTAAATACATTTCAGCTAATCTAAAAACAGGGAAATCGGCACTCACAAAAGTCGCGTTTGGTCCAGAAACTCCAGCACTATTTTTATTTTGGAATTTAGGTACCGCATAACCATCAGTAAAGGTTGTTAAACTGCTGATTTCTAAATTCTGTCCATTAGAAAAGAAAATAGCTCTTTTATCATTATTATCTGTGAATTTAGACACTAATGCACTGGTCGTTCTTATTCCACTCCAGCCGCCATCTAAACCGTAATCTCCAGCATTCATGTTACCACCAACAGATGCATGTGCTAAAAATGTAGTACCACCATAAGTTTGAGTTTTTAAACCATCATAATTCACAGTCCAAATAAACTCAGGACTGGTGTTATTATCGTTTAAACCAATATTTCTATAATTTGGCGTTAGCGCATATTTTTGAGAATCAATTACCTTCTTAGCATAAGTTAAAGCATCAGCGTAACGAGCAGTTCCAGTATATACCTGAGCATTCAAATACATTCTTGCTAATAATGCCTGGACAGCACCTTGTGTTGCTCTACCGTAATGTGCAACATCTTTAATCGCTGGCAATTGCGTTTCAATAGCTTTTAATTCGGTTTCTATAAATTCAAATAACTTGGCTCTACCTAATTGTTTCGGCAAACCTGAACCAATAAGATCTGCTTCAGTAGTCACAGGAGGGTTACCATATAGATCCATTAAAGCCCAGTAATCAAATGCCCTTAAAAAACGAACTTCTGTACGGTAGCTTTTTACTAAATCTGCATCAGCACCAGTAATACCTCTTGCTGCTAATTTAGCATCAGTTGACTGACGGATAAACTCATTAATTAAAGTTACTTGATACTCCGCTTTGAAATAGAAACCTTTCATAAAAATATTGTTTCCATCCCAGTTCATGTTATGAAAGTCTTGAATACCTGGATCTCCCCAAGCTACCACAGCTTCATCAGTAGATAATTCCTGAGCTTTCCACATTACACGTATAAAATCAGTACTTCCTTCATCTATACCAACCACGTCTCCAGATCCAGCCGGACCTGAATTACCTGTTAGCGCAAAACTTCCATAAATTTTTGCTACAGATTGATTATAGCCATTGATGTCTTTATACACCACTTCTGCTGTCACATCATTTTTGGGTTGCAAATCCAAGTTTTTTTGGCAAGAGGCAAGTGTGATTGCCAAGGCCGCTAAAATTGATGTTTTTGAAATAAACTTTTTCATATCTTAAAAATTGAAAAATTAAAAGTTAAGATTTAAACCTAAACTGAAAGTCCTTGGTCTTGGATAAAAATTATTATCTATACCACCTTCAATTTCAGGGTCAATCCCTTTATATTTTGTCACAACAAATACGTTTTGGACGCTTGCATTTAAACTTAAATTGGCCTTGCCTTTAATTACCCTACCAAAATTATATCCTGCATTTAAATTATCCATTCTTAAGAAGGAAGCATTTTGAACATAATAATCAGATAAATAAAAGGTTGTGCCAGTTCCTTCAAAGTTTGTATTTAACAAATCACGAGAACCATTGTTTAAAATACCAGTTGTTGAGTTAAAAATAGCAGTTTGTGTACCGGTACTACTAGCAACGTTGTTATAAATGTAATTACCAATGCTACCTCTCAATACAAAACCTCCAAAGACTTTTTTGTAGTTAAAATTGGAGCTAAAACCCAAAAGCACTTTTGCATCAGGATTTTTATATCTATACAAATCGGCGTTTGTAATTTTATTATCACCATTTCTATCCACATATACATCCTGAACAGGTTTTCCATTTGCATCATAAACTTGTTGATATACATAATAAGAAGCCCTTGGATATCCTGTGGAGTGAATTTGAATAGTATTTCCGGTTCCACCCGAAATTCCACCTATTTGCACTCCAATATAATTAGGATCTTGTACATTGGTTAATTTGGTAATTTCGTTTTTGTTAAAAGTGGTATTAAAAGCAAGATTTAATTTAAAATCTTTTTT
>JAHJVW010000080.1 GCA_018828585.1 Bacteroidota bacterium | reverse complement strand
TTCTGTCGGTCTTTGAACCGAACGTTAGTGCTGAATTTATTGAAAATGAACTATAAAAATCCTCCAAAATCATAAAATAGAGGCAAAGAAAATTTATCTACGGTTATGCAACGGTCTTAGCCTGTACCTGAACCTTTTGTCAATTCCTGTTTGTAAAATTTAAATTTTCACTATGCAACAGGAAGAATTATTACTCAAAGAGAACAAGGATCGATTCGTTATCCTTCCAATCAATTATCCCGCTATCTGGGAGATGTATAAACGCCACGAAGCTAGTTTTTGGACAGCAGAAGAGATAGATCTTTCCGCAGATCAGAAAGATTGGGAAAACCTAAATGACGGAGAGCGACATTTCATCAGTCACATTTTAGCATTTTTCGCAGCTAGTGATGGCATTGTAAATGAAAACTTGGCGGTGAATTTCATGAGTGAAGTTCAGGTACCAGAAGCTCGTTGTTTTTATGGTTTTCAAATTATGATGGAGAATATCCACTCTGAAACTTACGCTCTGCTTATTGACACCTACATCAAAAATCCTAATGAAAAGAACCGCTTATTACATGCGATAGATACCGTTCCATGTGTGCAAAAGAAAGCACAATGGGCGCTAAAGTGGATTGAAAACGGAAACTTTGCTCAAAGATTGGTTGCTTTTGCAGCTGTAGAAGGTATATTTTTCAGTGGTAGTTTTTGCTCTATCTTTTGGTTAAAGAAAAGAGGATTGATGCCAGGACTCACTTTCAGCAATGAGCTCATCTCTAGAGATGAAGGACTGCATTGCGAATTTGCTTGTTTGTTATACAGCATGTTGCAAAATAAGCTAAGCGAAGCTGAAGTTCAGAATATCATCAAAGAAGCTGTAGAGATAGAGAAAGAGTTTGTTACAGATGCCTTGCCAGTTGATTTAATTGGAATGAACTCACGCTTAATGCAACAATACATTGAATTTGTGGCAGACAGGTGGTTGAGCGAATTGGGCTATAAAAGAATTTACAACACTACTAATCCATTTGATTTTATGGAATTGATATCATTACAAGGGAAAACAAATTTCTTTGAAAAAAGAGTAGGGGATTACCAAAAGAGCGGAGTATTAGCAGATAGTGAAAGCCAAGCTTTTACTTTAGATGAAGATTTCTAATAAAGAACAAGTTTTTTAGTATGATGTGTCAAGATTTAGAGCCTTGGTACTCGATACTTTTTACTCGATGCAAAAAAGAAAAATATGTTTGTAATAAAAAGAGACGGAAAAACAGAATCCGTAAAATTTGATAAAATCACTTCAAGGATAGAGAAACTAAGCTACAGCTTAAATCAGCATTTTGTAGACTCGGTTGAAGTTGCTAAAAAAGTGATAGATGGTTTGTATGATGGCGTTACCACTTCTGAGTTAGATAGCTTAGCTGCAGAAACTGCAGCTTCATTAACCACTCGTCACCCGGATTATGCTATTTTAGCTTCTAGAATAGCAGTTTCTAACCTACACAAGAATACTCAAAAATCCTTTTCAGAAACGATGAAAATTTTGCATCAATTCCATGATGTTAAAACTGGAAAACCTGCGGCATTAATTGCTGATGATGTGATGCAAATCATCACCAAAAATGCAGAGTTATTAGACAGTACCATCATATATGATAGAGATTTTAGTTTCGATTATTTTGGGTTTAAAACGCTAGAAAGATCTTATCTGCTTAAAATAAATGGAAGAATTGCTGAGCGTCCTCAGCATTTATTCATGCGTGTATCAGTAGGGATTCATAAATATGATTTAGAAAGTGCAATCAAAACATATCATTTAATGAGTGAGCGTTGGTTTATTCATGCTACACCAACTTTATTTAATGCAGCTACTCCAAAGCCTCAAATGTCGAGTTGTTTTTTAATTGCTATGAAAGACGATAGCATCGAGGGTATTTATGCGACATTAACTCAAACCGCAAAAATTTCTCAAAGTGCTGGTGGAATTGGTTTAAGTATCCATAATGTAAGGGCAACAGGTTCGTACATTAGCGGAACAAACGGAACTAGCAATGGGATTGTACCGATGTTAAAAGTATTTAATGACACAGCTAGATATGTAGACCAAGGTGGAGGTAAGCGAAAAGGAGCATTTGCTATTTATTTAGAACCTTGGCATGCTGATATTTTTGACTTTCTTGATTTAAAAAAGAATCATGGTAAAGAAGAAAACAGAGCTAGAGATCTATTTTATGCACTTTGGGTTTCTGATTTATTTATGAAACGTGTGGAAGCTGACGGAAATTGGAGTTTATTTTGTCCGCATGAATCACCAGGCTTAGCAGATTGTTATGGAGAAGAATTTGAGAAATTATATGAGCGTTACGAACAAGAAGGTAAGGCTCGTAAAGTCATCAAAGCACAGGAATTATGGTTTGCCATTTTAGATGCTCAAATTGAAACTGGTACACCTTATATTTTATATAAAGATGCTGCTAATGGTAAATCAAATCAGAAAAATTTAGGAACGATAAAAAGTTCTAATTTATGTACTGAGATAATGGAGTATACTTCTCCTGATGAAGTGGCGGTATGTAATTTAGCTTCTCTTTCTTTACCAAGGTATATCATAGATAGTAAATTCAATCATGATAAATTATATGAAGTTACCTACCAAGTAACCATTAATTTAAACAGAATTATTGATCATAATTACTATCCAGTAATAGAAGCTCAAAACTCTAATTTGCGCCACCGCCCAATTGGTTTAGGTGTACAGGGTTTAGCGGATGCTTTTATGATACTGAAAATGCCTTTTGAAAGTGAAGAAGCCCAAAAATTAAATACCGAGATTTTTGAAACTATTTACTTTGCTGCTATGCAAGCGTCTGCCGATTTAGCGATCAAGGAAGGTGCTTATGAATCTTTTAAAGGTTCGCCATTGTCTGAAGGTAAGTTTCAATTTGATTTATGGAATACTAAACCTCGAACCAACAGATGGGATTGGGAAAAATTGAAAAAACAGGTCATGAAAACGGGTGTAAGGAATTCATTATTACTAGCGCCAATGCCTACCGCTTCTACCTCACAAATCTTAGGCAATAATGAATGTTTCGAACCATATACCTCTAATATTTATAGCAGAAGAGTATTAAGTGGAGAGTTTGCGGTAGTAAATAAGCATTTGCTGAAAGATTTAGTTGAACTAGGCTTATGGAACAATCAAATGAAAGAAGCCATTATTTTAGCAAATGGGTCTGTTCAAAATATTGATAGCATCCCACAAAGATTAAAAGATTTATACAAAACTGTTTGGGAAATTAAAATGCGTACCATTATTGATATGGCAGCAGACAGAGGGGCGTATATCTGCCAATCGCAATCACTAAATCTTTTTGTAAGTTCACCAACAGCTTCAAAACTTACTTCTATGCACTTTTATGCTTGGAAAAAAGGTTTAAAAACTGGTATGTATTATCTTAGAACGCAAGCTGCATCCCAAGCCATTAAATTTAGCGTTCAAAGTCAAGCTGTGAAAGAAATTGATCCTATTATCCAGCAAGAAGCGGTAACGGTTGAAGATGTTGCAGTAGATGGAGCAAATTGTAGTATGGAAGATGGATGCCTTTCTTGCGGATCGTAAATGAAATAAACAATTTTAGGTTTAAAGGCCTTAAGTACTTTGCTTAGGGCTTTTTTTGTTATAAAATGGAGTACACAAAACATGAAATAATATCTTGCGAACGTTGTAAAACAAAGATTGAGTGTAAAGCTAATAATTACACCCAATGTCAATGCGCTAAGGTTCAACTTAATTTGAACGAACTCCAATATATTTCTGAAAATCATGAAGGATGTTTGTGTGCCAATTGTTTGAACGAACTTGCCACGGAATATCAAAAGGTTTTGAAAACTTAATTGGTAAATAGCCGTTTATTAAAGAAAGAACTGAAAAATGAAATTGAACGATTTAAGTCCCGAAGAAGAATACGTAATTCTACATAAAGGAACTGAAAGACCTTTTGTAGGAGAATACACCAACTTAAAAGAAGCAGGCACTTATGTTTGCCGCCAATGTGACACGCCTCTTTACACGTCTGATAGTAAATTTGAATCTCACTGTGGTTGGCCAAGTTTTGATGATGAAATAGAAGGAGCAGTAAAAAGAGTGCCAGATGCAGATGGAAGAAGAGTGGAAATTGTTTGTGCTAACTGCGGCGGACATTTAGGTCATATTTTTGAAGGGGAGAGACTTACCGCAAAAAACACACGTCATTGTGTGAATTCATTGAGCATGAAGTTTATTCCTAAAGCACAAAATAACAGCAATTAATTTTAATCTTCAACTATTTACAATCAGTAGGTTTAAAAACAAAACCATCGAACATAATTTTAGAATGGTCTTCAAAATAAGTTCTACCCAACATGGTCCGCATGTCTCCGTGGCCTTGTATCAGTGAATCTCCTTTCATTAGAAATACCTGAGGGTTGCTATATTTTGTGCCTTTATATTCAAAAGCATATTCAACAAATAAAGTATCACCGCTAAACTCCCCACTTACAGAGCCATTGGTGTCATCTTTTTTACTGAAATTGAAAGCTAATTTTCCAACTGTTTTTGAATCTTTTTTACCGATGCTTAAAGTTGCTGAATCCGTAGCCGAATCCGTTTTAGAAACAGCTAAGTAGCACTGTCTGTTGTCTAACTTTGCAGAATCTGTTGTACCTGAATCACTTTTTTTATTATTGGTACAAGCAGCAAAGATGAGTAATGCTACACACAGGGTAAGGATGATTGATTTTTTCATGATGGAGTTTTTTTGATATTCAAATATAATCAGTTGTCCTAAGTTATGGTTTATTTTACTTTCACTGAATACAAATAACTTATAAAGATTTAACGTAAACAGCAGATAAGATTTTAACAGATATTCAAGTTGACAACTCTAAATTCATTTTCGAGCATAAATGACTGCCCACATCACATTTTTCCAAAGGATATCTACTGTTTCGAAATTTAGGGCTTTTAATTTTTCTAAATGCCAATTGACTTCGGTATGGTAATCATGTTCATCCTGATGCTTCATCCACATGTCCCAGTTTTCTTGGGTGGAGCCTAATTCAAAAGCGGCAGCTTTCCATCTCGAAATATGTTTTTGATAAATTTCTTCAGTAGCTCCACGAGTTTGGTCTGCAAATTCGAAAATGCCTTTTGGTTTTAATATGTGATGAATTTTTTGATAAAGCTTCAATTTTTGCTCATCTGGAATATGATGGATAGCAATACTAGAGACAATTAAATCAAAATGATTTTCTGGAAAGTTTAAAGCGCTAAAATCTTGTTGATGATATTGGATATTGAAGTTTTCTTTAAAACGCTCTTTACATTGATTCAGAATATCTGCAGAAAGATCTAAAGCATGGATCTCGGCATCCGGAAAATGGACTAAAATAGCAGCGGTTAAATTTCCTGTACCGCAACCTAAATCTAAAATTCGTTGCGGTTGCCAACCTTCCGGCAGATAACAAAACAGATTAAAGAGCATTTCATCATAACGAGGCACACATTTGTTGATTAAAGCGGTGTATTCGCTACTGAGTTGATCATAAAAACTTTCTACAGAAATTTGCATCCATAAATTTAGAATTTTAGCTGATCATCCGATTTAAAATATTTGTAATAAATAGGATAGAAACGCTAATTGGCTTGTGGTCTTCACAGACCGAATTGACTTATATGGGGAGATAGAATAAAGGCTTCATAGAATTACTGATTCGCAGGTGAGACCTATTTCCTCGGTCTGTTTCCTCACAGACCGAAATTGTAATGAGTATACAGACCACGGGATTGGAGCTCTATCCTTACGCTATCCTAATGTTATCCTATACTTATGCTAGCTTTATCTTACGTTCATCTAGGCTTCATCTTACGTTTATGATGCTTTACTTTAGAGGAAATTTGGGAGTAGATAATGATAAATTTAAATGTAATAGATTTTGTAGTAATATGCAAGTATCTTGTCCTGAAATGATTTTACCAATAAGGCACAAAAAGCCTCTCCCCGTTTCACCCTTTTTTCATACTTGCATCAAATGGGATGATAGATTTTATTTTGTTTGGATTTAGATGAGTCTGGAGACTCTTTTCCATTATAAATCCTTGGAGTTCTGCGGAACTCTAAGGACAGAAAAGGGGTATTGCTTTTATATAATTGGATTTTCGTTTTTTTCTACTTGAATTAAATCCTATCTCCTCGGTCTGTGTCCTCACAGACCGAAATTGTAATTGATGTTCTGTGAGGATACAGACGACGGAGTTATAGAGATTCTGGTTTGAAATCGTCATATCCGATTTCAAATTCCAAGCAATCAATAAATACTTTTAGGCCTACCTTTATATCTGTATAAAAAAGATTTGGAACTAATTTTATAAGCTTCATTTTGATGGGTTATTCTATTTTTTGAGCTAAAATCACTAAATCTCTGTCAGTGTTTTTTTCTTTAAATTTTTCATGGATGGATAAAATTTGCAAACCATTTTTTAAGAATATTTCTTTTAATCTGGCTAATGGTAATGCGCTGTAATAAAATGAGTTTCCCATCATTTGATCGATATGCTCCCCATCGGCATTTCCATGCGTAAAAAGTAAATATCCACCGGTTTTTAAAAGTTTAGCAACTTTAATATAAATGCTTTCCTGTTTTTCTTTCGGGAAGTGAAAAAAGGAATCCCAAGCTAATATTCCATCAAACTGTTCACCCGAATCATATTCAAAGAAATCAACATTAAAAAGTTTAGTGTTTGAATAACGGTAAGATTTCGCGATTTCAATCATCTCCGAAGCCGCATCAATTCCAATAATTTCAAATTTTTGTTTACTCAGATTGGAAATCACCGGATTGCCAGTGCCACAACCAACATCTAGTATTTTACCGTTTGGGGTAATTTTATCTGCAAAATCAGTAATTAGTTTACTTACGAATGTTTTTCCCCTAATAGCGTCCCATTCATGCGCTATTTTATTGTACGAATCTTGATTCAGGTTACTCATCTTCTTTGCTTTAATTGGAAAACATTCTACTAACCTCGGTCTGTTTCCTTATCGACCGAAATCGTTTAGTGTTCTGTGAGGACACGGGATAGAGTTAGTTAAAGAGTTGATGACTTGCGAATGAGACCTCTCGTTTCCTCGAGGTGACGCTCCTATTTTCGTCATGTCGACGGAAGGAGACATCCCACATGCAATAAATTTCATATTATAAGTAGATTAATCTACTTTTCATAGTTGAATTAGCCTCGGTTGAAGAATAAGTTTTGCCAGCATCAATATCTTGGAACGCCATTTCAACTGCTTCATTTTCGTCATTTGACAATTGATAAACAGTCGCGATTTCTGACTCCAGCTGAATCAATTTGTAAATATCATTGAGAATAGTTTCATCATTGATGTGTTCTAATTTTTCAATGATTTGATTTTTTAACTCTGCTGTTGACATGGTTGAAATTTTAAGTGAATTTACGGAAATTTTGATTTAAATGAATTGATGATTTGCAAGTGAGACCTATATCCTTATCTCCTCGGTCTGTGTCCTCACAGACCGAAATTGTAATTGATGTTCTGTGAGGATACAGACTACGGAGTTAATAATCTTTCAACCTAATTGCACAACCCTAAGTTAAATAACCCTGATGGGATGAAAAGCCTGTCCCGATATGAATCTGGATGCGAGCGGACTTGTAAGGACAGCAGGGCTGCCACCTCCGAAGAATAGTTTGCCCTGCTTTTCATAAAATGATTCCTTCGGAAATAAAAATTCCCTATTTTCACGGCTGTAAACAATTGAACAAGCATGAAATTATTGGAAGGAAAAACGGCTCTGATTACGGGAGCATCTAAAGGAATAGGCAGAAAAATAGCGGAAAAATTTGCTGAGCATGGTGCAAATGTAGCTTTCACTTATTTATCATCGGTAGAGAGAGGACAGGCTTTGGAAGAAGAATTGAAAAGTTTTGGAACGCAGGTAAAAGGCTACCGTTCTGACGCTTCTAAATTTGCGGAAGCGGAGCAATTGATTAATGATATTGTAGCTGATTTTGGAACTTTGGATATTGTGGTGAACAATGCGGGCATCACCAAAGATGGTTTGTTGATGCGCATGAGCGAGGAGAATTTTGATGAGGTGATTGAGGTGAATTTAAAGTCGGTTTTTAATACGACGAAAGCGGCTTCTAAAATTATGATGAAGAACCGAAAAGGTGTTTTTATTAACATGAGCTCGGTGGTTGGTGTGCAAGGAAATGCGGGTCAGGCGAATTATGCAGCTTCAAAAGCGGGGATTATTGGTTTTACAAAATCGGTTGCTAAAGAGTTAGGTTCAAGAAATATTCGTTCAAACGTGGTTGCTCCAGGTTTCATCCGTACCGAAATGACCGAGGTTTTAGACCCAAAAGTAGTGGAAGGTTGGGAAAAAGACATTCCGCTTAAAAGAGCGGGTGAGGTTGATGATGTAGCAAATGTTTGTGTTTTCTTGGCTTCGGACATGAGCGCTTATGTCACCGGGCAGGTGCTGAGCGTTTGTGGAGGAATGTTGTAAGCTAGATTTGAGTATTGAGATATGAGAATGAATAATTCTTAGAGATATTTAAAGAGCGGAGATTTTCTTCGCTCTTTTTGTTTTAGTTAGGTCGAATTTTGTCATTTGTATAATCTTTAGGCGGCGGTTTAAGAATATTGAAAAAAAGTAGAATGAATGAGTTGTTAAATTTTTAAATTTCTAGAATGATCGGGCGATATTTTAGCGAAATAATTTAAATTGAACTAATTTTTTATGAATTAGTTAATAATAAGTATTTTTTATTGCTTTTAATCAAACCGTACTTTTTTTGTTACATTTTTTTATATCTTGGATTTTTAATACTTAAACTCAAATAAAATATGAAAAAAACAATACTCTTAATGATATTATTCATTGCCTTGAAAGTCTCGGCGCAGGATAATAAAATTACTGGTACAGTTAAGGACGATACAAACACAGCTTTGCCTGGAGCCAGTATTAAGGTGGAAAATAGTACCCGAAGTACTGTTACTGATGTAAATGGTAAATTTACAATCAGTGCTAAATTAAATGAGGTTTTACTGATTTCTTATGTTGGTTTCGAAACTAAAAAGGTCAAAGTCACTGGTGATAATTTAACCATCACCTTAAAGACAAACGGTGCAATGTTAAGTGATGTGGTAGTTCTAGGAAGTAGAAATCCGGCTAGGACAGTTACAGAATCTGCCGTACCTATTGATATAATTGATGTCCAAAATTTGGCAGTACAATCGGCACAAGTAAGTGTGAACTCAATTCTTAACATGGTAGCGCCGTCTTTTACTTCCAATGCAGCCACAGTAGCGGATGGAACAGATCATATTGATCCTGCTCAATTAAGAGGCTTAGGTCCTGACCAAGTTTTAGTCTTGGTTAATGGGAAAAGAAGGCACACCTCTTCTTTGGTTAATATTAATGGATCTCCTGGAAGAGGCTCTGTAGGAACAGATATGAATGCCATACCTGCTTTTGCCATTAGTAAAATCGAAGTTTTAAGAGACGGGGCTTCTGCTCAATATGGTTCGGATGCAATTGCTGGTGTTATTAATATTGGAATAAAGAAGGATACCAAAAAGCTTGATGTAGCCTTATATACTGCAGGTAATGTCTCAAAAGGAGCAAATAATCATGAAGGAGGTGTAGATGGTGAAACAAACCAACTAGATTTGAACTATGGAACGAACTTAGGAAAAAAAGGAAGTTTTATTAATTTAACAGGAAGTGTGCAGTTTAGAAATGGAACCAGTAGAGCGATGGATGCTTCAGGAACAATTTTTAGTGCTTTTAATGCTGTAGAACAAAGAGCTTCTGCAGCAGGAGTTAATATAAATGCTTTGTTTGGTAATATTAATAACACACCTAATGGTCCGAAAATACTAGCTGATATTAAAACTTATGCACCACAGGTAAGCTATTTTACGCCTACTCAACAAGCAGCCATAGCTGGAGCAACTTCTATTTCTGCAATGCAAACTGCCTTAAAATTTGACGCGACAGACGGGGAGTTAGCTTTTAGGGGCTTAGCAAGGAAGAATTTTGATATGAAAGTTGGTCAATCAGCTTTACAAGGGTCTCAATACTTTTTAAATATGGCGTATCCAGTAAGTAAAAATATAGAGGTGTATGCTTTTGGAGGAAGTAGTTTTAGAAAAGGTAACGCAGCAGGTTTTTACAGAAGACCAAATCAATCTAGGGCTTATACTGCGCTATATCCAAATGGATTTCTGCCAGAAATTCACTCTGATATTACCGATTTATCTATAGCAGGTGGAATTAGAGGGAAGGTTTTAGAATATTGGAACTTTGATTTAAGTAATACTTTTGGAAAAAATACTTTTGATTATCAAATTGAGAATACTGCAAATACCACGCTAAGAGAAAACTCTCCTTTATCCTTTAATGCAGGAGGTTTAGGCTTTTCACAAAACACGATAAACTTGGACGTGAGTAGAAAATATGACTTTTTGAAAGGGTTTAACTTTGCTTTTGGATCTGAATACCGTCACGAGAATTTCCAAATCAAACCAGGACAAGCAGAATCATACAATTCATATGATATCAATAACAATGTGGTGGATGGTGCTACAGCCGCTAATTTAAAACCAACAGACTTTTACGGCAGTGTGAGACCAGGCGGTTCACAAGTATTTCCGGGTTTTAGGCCTGCAAACGTAGTGAATAAGGGAAGAAATAGCTTTGCATTATACACAGATTTAGAATTAGATGCCACTTCAAAATTATTAATCAATGGCGCTGTGAGGTATGAAAATTATTCAGATTTCGGTAATACCACTAATTTTAAGCTCGCATCAAGATATAAAATCACTGATAATTTTAATCTTAGAGGAGCGGTATCTACTGGTTTTAGAGCTCCATCGTTACACCAAATTTATTTTAGCTCAACAAGTACAC
This sequence comes from Bacteroidota bacterium, assembly GCA_018828585.1. Lineage (GTDB taxonomy): Bacteria > Bacteroidota > Bacteroidia > Sphingobacteriales > Sphingobacteriaceae > Pseudopedobacter. Next base: position 92,702 of record JAHJVW010000080.1, on the reverse strand, counting down.
AATTTGTAGGAGGAGTTCCTTTTGAAGTTGGAATTTTTAATAATGAGTCTTTTGTTGCTCAAAAATTAGGTATTCCTAGTTTAAAACAAGAAAAATCAAATAGTTTAAGTTTAGGTTTCACTGCTAAAGCTCCTAAGGCAAACCTAACTTTTACAGTTGATGCTTATACCATTAAAATAAATAATAGGATAGTATTAACAGATCAATTTGCTAGGCCAAGTACAGCTGGTCCTTTACAAGCTGCTTTCGATGCTGCAAATGCCACAGCTGCGGCATTCTTCGCTAACGCTATTGATACCAGATCCAAAGGGATTGATGTTGTAATTAGCCAAAAAGCTTACTTTGGAAATAATATTTCTCTGAAGACAGATTTAGCTGGAACTATCTCAGAAACTAAACAAGTAGGTTCTATACATGCTTCTCCTATATTAGAAAGTGCTGGGCAGGTTGGTACTTATTATTCAGAGCGTAGTAAAATTTTCTTACAAGAAGCAGTCCCTAGATTAAAAGCAAATATATCTAATTCCTTAAGTTTGAAAAAATTTGACATTTTGTTAAGAAACGTCTACTTTGGAAAAGTAACCGATCCTAACACGGCAGATATAAATAATGATGGAATTGTGGGGCCAACAGAACACCCAATTGGGTCATCAAGGGTTATTACAGATCTCTCTGTAGGGTATAAAATTGGAAAAGATAATAAAACTAAATTTGTGATTGGGGCTAATAATTTATTCGATATTTATCCTGATAAAAATTTACCGAGTTTAACTAGCGGTAATCAGTTTATTTATTCACGTAATGTTTCGCAATTTGGATTTAATGGAAGATTATTATTTGCCAGATTGACGCATTCCTTTTAAAGGGAGATTAATTCCTTATCGGATCAATTAAAGAGCTTAGATTTTATCTAGGCTCTTTTTTGTTATTAAAATTTTAATTTCCTTTCCAATTCTTAAAATCCCATATTTACATACAAATATGCCTTTACTATTCTCGTTGTTATTTAATGATTTAAGTGCCTGGTGGCTAATTCCTTGTTTCATACTGGGTTTCGGGTTGGCTTTTGTGCTTTATCAAAAAAGTGCATTAGAAGATAAAAAGCTGAAATGGATTTTATTCTCTTTGAGAGGAATTTTATTGAGTTTGTTAGCGTTTTTACTGCTATCGCCACTTATCAAGCTCACGCAAAAGCAATTAGAAAAACCACTCATTATTATAGCTCAGGATGCTTCTGCTTCCATAAAAAGTGCAACTGGTTCTGAATTTGACTCTGTTGCTTATCATCACGATTTAGAGAATTTAGCCAAAAGTATAGGAGAAAATTCAGAAGTGAAAATTCTAAACTTTGGAGATGAGGTAAAAGAAGGTTTTGATTTTAAGCAAACTGAAAAACAAACCGATTTCTCTATCTTACTGCATTACATTCAGGAGCAATACGTTGATCGTAATATTGGGGCTTTAATTTTAAGTTCTGATGGGATTATCAATCGTGGCGCTAATCCGATTAATCAAATTAGTCAGATCAAATATCCTATTTATAGCATTGCATTAGGCGATACCATCCCCAAAAGGGATTTGATTTTAGCTCAAGTCAATTATAATAATTTGGTTTACTTGGGTAATGATCATCAGTTAACAATTGAAGTTCAGGCTAATAAAGCAAATGGAACGAAATCGCAATTAGTGATTAAAACCAATGACGGACAAACACAAGCTCAATATTTCACAGTTAACGGTGATGAGTGGCGACAAAAATTCACCATTAATCTAGAAGCTCGAAAGAAAGGAATTCAGAAAATTGAAGTTCAGGTTGTTCCCGTAAAGGATGAATTTTCGGTCCAAAATAACCGTCAAACTATTTTTGTAAATGTTTTGGATGGCCGCGAAAAAGTCTTGATTTTAGCAGATGCACCTCATCCAGATATTTCGGCATTAAGAACTGCGATTGAGAATAATAAAAATTATGAAGTTAAGATCGCTTACGCCGATGATTTGCCAGCAAATATTCAAGATTATGGTTTGATTATTTTTCATTCATTACCATCGGTACAACATCCAATCACTAGCTTTTTATCGCAAACCCGTCAAAAATCCCGATGGTTTATTGTTGGAACGAATACCAATACATCGGCTTTAAGCCAAAACCAAAGCTTGCTTAATATTAATGCTCCGGGGAATGCTACGCAAGATTATCTTTCTCAGCTTAATAAAGATTTTTATGCTTTTTCATTAAACGATGATACTAAAGAACGGTTACAAAATTTAGCGCCATTGGTGGCTCCGTTTGGTAATTATTCTTTGAAATCCGCAGGGATTGTATTGTTTAACCAAAAAGTAGGCAATGTAGTCACACCTGCACCATTGCTGAGTTTTGGTGATGATGGAGGTGCTAAAATTGCGGTTTTAACAGGTGAGGGGATTTGGCGTTGGCGTCTGGAAGATTTCGCTAAAAATGATAACCACGATGCCGTGGATGAATTGATTTCAAAATCAGTTCAATACCTGAATGCCAAAGATGATAAACGGAAATTCAGGGTTTACCCAATTAAAGATCGATTTGCCGAAAATGAACATATTATTTTAAATGCCGAGTTGTATAATGATGCTTATGAGCTAAATAATGAGCCTGATGTGAGCATTGATATTCAAAGTAAATCGGGTAAAAAATATAGTTATTTGTTTTCGAGAGTAGGACAGAGTTATCAGTTAGATGCAGGTTTTCTTCCATCAGATGAGTATAGCTTTGCAGCAAAAGCTGTTTTAGGGAAAAATAGTTATGCCGCCAAAGGTGATTTTTTAATTGAAGAGTTAAATGCCGAATTGATGCACACTACTGCTAATCACCAACTTTTGTATAATATGGCGGTGCAAAGCGGTGGTAAAATGGTAATGCCTAATCAGATTAGTTTGTTAAAAGATATCATTCCTAAAAATGAAAAAGTAAAAACCATCAGTTATGAAGAACATAGTTATGAGAACATCATTAACTTAAAGTGGATTTTTATTGTTCTGATGCTTTTATTAAGTTTAGAATGGTTTTTAAGAAAAAGAAATGGTGCCATTTGAGTTTACTGTCGGCGAAATTATAACCATAGGCGGAACATTTTCATTCGCAGTGTCTGGTGCATTTGCAGCCATGCAAAAACGATTAGATGCTTTTGGCGTGTTGATTATTGCTTTCGCAACCTCTGTTGGAGGTGGAACTTTAAGAGATATTCTAGTTGGCGACACTCCGGTTTTTTGGTTAAAGAGCGCTAATTATTCTTTATTAATTTTAGTAACAGCTATATCAGCAATGGTCTTCTGGAAGAAAATTAAATCACTAAAAATCACTTTATTTCTTTTTGACTCATTAGGACTTGGATTTTTTACCATTGTAGGTATACAAAAAGGCTTAGCTTTTGATTTGAGTCCAGGGATTTGTGTGGCTTTAGGGACAGTGACAGGTTGTTTTGGTGGGATTATTCGTGATATTTTATTGAATAATATTCCATTGATTTTTAGGAAGGAAATCTATGCTACCGCTTGCATTATAGGGGGATTAGTTTATTTGACCTTAAGATATTTTGGGGTGGATGAAACGTTGTTGAAAGTAGTTTCTGTAAGCGTGGTTTTCTTAATCAGAATTATTGCCGTTAAATTTAATTTAACTTTGCCAAGGATTTATTAAAAAGAACTTTTATTGTCTTTCTTTTTGTCTTTTTCATCTACTACTACATAAATATCCTCGTTATCTCGTCGCATATAATAACGTTCCCGAGCAAATTTTTCTAACCTATCTGGGTTGGTCGTTAGCTCTTGTAAATCTTTTTCGGCTTTAGCAATCTCTTTCGTATAAAAATCTTTTTCTTCTTCTAGCTTATTCACTTTAGAACGATAGTCTAACTGCGAAGTCATATCGTTTCTATCAAAGAATACCATCCAAACAATAAATGCCAGCGAAGCTAAAAAGTATTTGTTTTTAATAAGGTTGAATAATCTTTTCATGAATATTAAATTCTAATCAAATATAAAAATGATTTAATCGAAATGCTTTCAAGGTTTTAAACTTATTCACAATTTTATTTTTCCAAAAAGTAGGTAAAAAATAAAAGCCTTTGTTTTGCAAAGGCTTTTAAGGATTTTTTATAGCGCTTGTGACTCATGCTCATCTTTATCTTTCTCGGCAAAGAATGCAGTAACGGCAACAATCAAAATAACAGCAATTAAAATCCAAAACCAGGGTTTTTCAATAAGTTCGTGACCAGAAATTTCACTAACTGGAGCTGTAGATACATAAACTTCAGGTTGGTACAGTGAGTCTTTCTTTGCTGTTTGACCAAAAGTATTGATACTGATAAACAAGAAAACTACAACAGCTAAAGAACTTTTAAGGTTGAATTTTTGGATAAATTTTATCATGATGAATAGAAATATATATTTAATTTTTTAATCGTCTTTAATTACAGCTACAAAAATATAAATGATGAGCGGTTTTTTACATTTTTATTGAAATTAATCTTCTAGTTTCTGTAATTCCTCTTTTACAAATACAAAATCAATTAATTGCTGAATATATGCTGAGCTGAAGTTAAATTCTATTCCTGCAGTTTGGTAAATGGTACAATTTAATAACCGTACTCGACACCAGCTTGTTTAAGTATAGCTAAAAATGTCCCTTTTTTGATGTCCTTATTCCCATGAATTGGAACAATTACAGTTTTATTGCTTAATGAATGATAAAATATTTGATGAGAACCCTTACTTCTTTTGAAAATGAATCCATTTTTTTCTAAAAGCTTAATCAAATGTTTTGGTGATTGATTCACGCTAACTCAAGATTTAAAGAATACTCTAGGGTATTACTATCATCTGGTATGCGTTCCCCTCTATCTCTTAATTCCTCAACATACAACTCAATCGCTTCTTTGGCCATTTCTATAGCTTCCTCTATACTTTCACCTTGAGTAATGCATCCAGGCAGTGCGGGTACAGAAGCCATATAGCCTCCTTCTTCCTCTTTGTTTAAATGAATTTTAAAAGTGTACATGCTAATTAAAGAGTTTTTAAAATGTTTTATTCAATAGTAATTATCAATAAATATAACTAAAATACTAATCCAATTTTTGTAATTCCTCTTTCACAAAATCAATTAACTGCTTAATATAATCGGCACTAAAATTAAATTCTATACCTGCGGTTTGGTAAATGGTCTTCATATCTTTGGTATAACCTAGCTTTAGGGCTTCCATATAATTTGCTAATCCTTTCTCTGGATTTTCTTTGTAATTTTTCCAAACCGCAATGGCACCTAATTGGGCAATACCATATTCTATGTAGTAAAAGGGGACTTCAAAAATATGCAGTTGCTTTTGCCAAAGATTTTCTAGAGCTTCCTGGTGCTGGTTCCAATCTACAAAGTTTGCTCCAAATCGGTTAAAGATTTCTGTCCATGCTTTGGTTCTTTGTTCGGTCGTATGATCTGGATTGGTATAAATCCAATGCTGAAAAGCATCTACCACTGCTACCCAAGGTAAAGTCTTCAAAACATCTCTTAACTGATAACGTTTAGCTCTTTTCAGCTCAGCTTCATCTTTAAAGAACTCGTCCCAATGGTCCATAGAAATTAATTCCATCGACATAGAAGCTAACTCTGCCACTTCAGACGGGCAATGTTTAAAATCGTTTAATTCTAAATCGGCAGTTAAAAAGGTATGAACAGCATGACCACCTTCGTGAACCATGGTGGTTAGGTCTCTGAATGAATTTGCCGAGTTCATGAAAATAAAAGGTGCGCCAGTTTCTGATAATGGATAATTATAACCTCCAGGTGCTTTCCCTTTTCGGCTTTCTACGTCAAAAAGTCCATTCTCTTTCATGATGGCTAAACGAGAACCCAAATAAGGATTCAGCTTATTAAAGCAGGTAATCGATTTATCGATTAGTTCCGCTCCGCTATTAAAAGGTTTCAAAGCTGCTTTTCCAGAAGTATCTACCTCGGTATCCCAAGGTTTTAAAGTGTCTAAACCTAAAAGATTTTTGCGTTCTTCTGCTTGTTCGGCTAAAACCGGAACTATCACTTGAGCAATGGCATCGTGAAAATCAAAGCAATCTTGAGGGGTATAATCAAATCGGCCTAAAGCCTGAAACATGTAATCTCTAAAATTATCAAAGCCAGCATTTTGTGCTACCTGATGTCTTAAATTTTTTAGTTTATTGAAAAGCTCATCAAATTGATTTTTATCTTCTAATCTTCTAGCAGTAATGCTTTCCCAGGCTTCTTGTCTTTTAGCTCGGTCTAAATCTTTTAAAAAGTTGGCTGCTTGCTCTAAAGTATATTCTTGTCCGTTTAAAGTCACCGACATGGCACCCGTAATTCCTTGATACTTTTGTTGCTCAACCTGTAGCTCGGTTTGTAATGGAATGTTTTTCTCTCTAAAAAGCTCTAAAGCTTTTTTCACTCCACGTAAATAAACAAAATATTTATCTTGATCTAAATCCTTTACAAAGGTAGAATCAACTAATTTCTTATTTAAATCGTTCCCGATTGGCGCAATCTTAGGTTCAATCTCCATAGCGAAATACTGGAAAGATTTTACCAAATCTTCGTTAGCGGTATCGCAACTCATTTTGATGTACCGCCAAGCAAAATCTTCTTCTAGGGCAGCTTCAACTTCGCTTTTATCTTTTAACCATTGCTCTAATTCAGTAACCGAATTGATGTTTCTGGCTAATAATTCGTTAAAAATGGGTTCTAAAGCATTCCAATCTATATTTAAATCCTTTGGAAGATAATTTCTTTTCGCTTTCTCTAAAATCATAATTGTGTACGGTAATAAATATCAAATAAAAAACAAGCGGCAAAAGCTACAGAAGCAATGCCATTGGTTGTCATAAAAGCAAAATTTACTTTGCTTAAATCGTTAGGCTTTACCAATTGATGCTGGTAAATTAACATCCCAATAAAAATGGCTAGACCTAAAAAATACGGCCAGCTTAAGGGGGTTAAAAATAATGGTGCCATCACAAAAGCTGCTGCCAAAACATGTAAAAGATTACTCACCATTAAGGCGTTTTTCTTACCTAGATAGGAGGGAATCGAATGTAATTTTTCTGCCCTATCAAAATCTTCGTCCTGTAAGGCATAAATGATATCAAAACCACTTACCCAACATAAAACAGCTAGGGAGAATAATATAGGCAACAAGGCAAATTCACCAGTTACAACCAAATAAGCCCCAATGGGTGCAAGAGATAAGCCTAAACCCAAAACCAAGTGGCATAAGGCGGTAAATCTTTTGGTGATGCTATAACCTAGAACAACTATTAAGGCAATTGGCGATAAGAAGAAACACAGCAAATTGATGAACCAAGTTGCACCAATAAATAGGAAACAATTTATGATGGTAAAAAGTAAAGCGTTTTTTGCTGTTATTCTTCCAGCAGGAATATCTCTTTGTTTGGTTCGTGGGTTTCTTGCATCGATATCTCTGTCTAAATATCGGTTAAAAGCCATCGCTGCATTTCTAGCCAAAACCATACATAAAATCATTAATCCTAATTTAAGCCACGAAAAACTAGCCGAAGTAGTATTGATAGCCAAGAAAAAGCCAATGAACGCGAATGGCATTGCAAAAATGGTATGCGAAAAGGTAACTAATGAAAGGTATTTTTTCATTTATTTGATAAACTTATTGAGGCAAATTAAACTCGGGAACCACAAAATTCTGATTCGTCTCATCAATCATTTTCAAAACATCGTCTTTACCTAAATGGTTTTCCGCAGAGGTTAAAATCATTGGTGGAATTTCCTCAAAAAACTCTAAAAGCGCTTTTCTAAAAGCAGCCATATTTTGCTGAGATTTTGGAGCACCCTGTTTATCTGCTTTGGTGAACAATAAAACGAAAGGAATTCCTCTTTCTCCTAAGGAACAACAAAATTCAATATCAATTTTTTGAGGTTCTAATCGGCTATCAATCAATACAAAAACACATTGTAGACTTTCTCTTTTCTCGAGATAATGTCTGATAAATTTTGCCCATTCATGGCGGTTACTTTTAGAACTTTTCGCATAACCATAACCCGGTAAATCGACAATAAACCAGCTATCGTTAATTAAAAAGTGATTAATCAATTGTGTTTTTCCAGGTTTTTGTGAGGTTTTCGCTAAGCCTTTAACACCAACCAACATATTAATTAATGACGATTTCCCGACATTAGAACGTCCAATAAAAGCATACTCTGCTAATGTTGGGAGTGGTAATTTGCTGATTTTGGTGTTACTCACCGTAAACTCTGCCGATTTAATCATCATCCTGCAAAGGTAAGTTTTTAGTTTGTTTTGTATAGTTTGTTGATTGAATAGAAAACAAATCGTTCATTGATAAGTTAATTATCAAATTTTCAAATCAGCACATCTTCAAATCAACTAATTGTATATTTGTAGTAAATCATGGCAGAAAACGTAACTCCGTATAAAAATCAGCAAGGTACCAAGAAAGAGCAAGTGGCTGATATGTTTAATAATATTTCAAAAACTTATGATTTCTTAAATCATTTTTTGTCTCTTGGGATTGATATCATCTGGAGGAAAAAAGCCATCAAGGAATTACAACAAGATAAACCTGAAACTATTTTAGATGTAGCAACAGGTACAGGTGATTTTGCTTTTGAGGCGTTGGAAATATTGAAACCAAAGAAAATTATTGGTGTAGATATCTCTCAAGGGATGCTGAACATTGCCGATCAGAAAATTATCAAAAGAAATAAATCGGAAGTTTTTGAAGTTCGTTTGGGTGATTCGGAAAAATTATTATTTGCTGATAATAGTTTTGATGCTGTAACCGTGGCCTACGGTGTTCGTAATTTCGAGAATTTAGAAAAGGGTATTTCAGACATGCTTCGTGTTTTAAAACCTGGAGGCAAAGCGGTGATTTTAGAATTTTCTAAACCTAAGAAATTCCCCATCAAACAAGGATATAATTTCTATTTTAATTATGTTACGCCAACTATAGGCAAGATATTTTCTAAAGATGCGAGAGCCTATAGTTATTTACCAGAGTCGGTAAATGCTTTTCCCGATGGTAAAAGATTCACAGATTTGATGGATAAAGTGGGTTATAAAAATACCAAAGCCAGGCCTTTAGCGTTTGGCATTTGTTCGATTTATACGGGTATTAAATGATAAAAAGCTTAACATTTTACTTTTTACTTTTTTTGTTTTTAACTCCTAAATTATTTGCGCAAGGAAATTATGGTGGTGGTGTAGATGATCAAAATTTACATTTTGGTTTTAACTTTCAATATGTGAATTCTGAATATAAAATTCAAAAAATACCTAGTTGGCGAGCTCCATTTTTAGAAGGTGGCATACAGGTTACAGATTCATTAAATAGTATCCGATCTATTCCAAATCCTGGTTTTGGGATTGGTTTTGTAACTGATTTATACATCACTCCAAACCTTAATTTAAGATTTACGCCAAGTTTAATTTTTGCAGATCGAATTATTGATTATCAATTTAAAGATGGTATGTCACGAGATCAGTCTGGTGTGCAATCTCCAAGTGGTTTTACTCGGAGAACAGTACAATCTACCATGGTCGAATTTCCTGTTGGTATTAAATTAAAATCAGATAGGAGAAATAATTTTCGAGCTTACCTATTAGCAGGAGCTAAGTATGGGATTGATGTAGCATCATCAAAAAAAGCTCAGGATGCAGGAGAAATAGCTATTAATAAGTTTCTAAAAAATAAAAAAGGAATACTTTCTTACGAAGTAGCTATAGGCTTCGATCTCTATTTCGAGTTTTTTAAACTATCTCCAGAAATCAAGCTTAGCAACTCTGTAAACAGTATTTTAAAGCGTGACGATACGCCGTATGCTAGTCCAATCGAAAAACTTTTCTTAAGAAATTTTGTCTTCAGTTTATATTTCGAATAGAAAAAAAATAATTCTTAATTTCACCAAATGTCAATGTCTAAAATTGTTTTAATTACCGGAGCAACCTCTGGAATTGGTAAAGCATGTGCCGAAATCTATGCTCAAAATAAGTATAATCTAATCATTACCGGACGAAGATCCGAGAAATTAAATCAGCTTAAAGCTGATCTGGAGGCTAAATATGAAATTGAAGTTTTAACTTCAAAGTTTGATGTTAGAAATAGATCGGAAGTTGAAAAAGCATTAAATGCCATACCGGCTGATTGGAAAAAAGTAAATATCCTTATCAATAATGCAGGCTTGAGCCAAGGTTTAGACGCTATCCAAGATGGTAGTTTAGATGACTGGGATATCATGATTGATACCAACATTAAAGGACTTTTGTACGTGTCTAAGATCGTTTCAAACTGGATGATCTCTGTAAAAAAAGGACACATTGTTAATTTAGGTTCAATTGCTGGTAAAGAAGTATATGCCAATGGGAATGTTTATTGTGCTACTAAACATGCAGTGGATGCTTTAAACAAAGCAATGAGGATTGATTTATTGCAACATGGAATTAAAGTTACAGGCATCCATCCTGGAGCAGTAGAGACAGAGTTTTCTATCGTTCGTTTTCATGGAGATCAAGAAAAAGCAAATAAAGTTTATGATGGTTACGACCCATTAGAAGCTATTGACATTGCAGAAACTATTTATTTTACAACCAGTCGTCCGGCACATGTAAATATCAATGATTTGGTAATTATGCCAACGGCGCAAGGCTCCGCATTTTATTGGAATAAGAATTTATAATACCGTTGCTTAATCTTACATTTTATTAAGTTTGTAAACTTCAGATCGTTAATTTTCAAATCGAATTTATGTCATTAGAAACAACCATCAATCAGGATATTAAAACAGCCATGTTGGCAAAAGACGAGACTAGTTTGAGAAGCTTGAGAGCAGTTAAATCGGCTTTACTTTTAGCTAAAACAGAGAAAGGCGCATCGACAGAGATTACTGAAGATGCAGAAATAAAAGTTTTGCAAAAGTTGGTGAAACAAAGAAAAGAATCCTCAGAAATTTATAAAACGCAAAATCGAGAAGATTTATATCAAATAGAAATTGATGAAATTGGGGTGATAGAAAAATATTTACCAAAACAACTCTCGCAGGAAGAATTAAACACCTATATTAAGAGTTTAATTGAGAAACTAAATGTGTCGTCAGTTAAAGAGATGGGGAAAATAATGGGTGTTGCCAACAAAGAATTAGCTGGAAAGGCTGATGGGAAAGCAATTTCAGAAACTATAAAAGGAATACTTGCTTAATCAGTTATCACTTTTATGGCTTTTATTCAATATTTAATTGGTTTTTATACTCAAATTAAAAACAGACTATTAACTTAGCACAAGATACACACACAATATTTTTGTGAATTTATGGAGTACATCATTAAAGAAGAAAAAGATTTCAGATACATTGAAGAGGGAGAAGGAGAAGTTTTATTGCTGCTTCACGGTTTGATGGGTGCTTTAAGTAATTGGGAAGGAGTAATAGAAGAATTTAAGGGACAATATAAAGTGGTAATTCCAATGCTTCCTATTTATGATTTACCCCTTTTAACTACCGGAGTAAAAACTTTAGCGAAATATGTTCACAAGTTTGTGAAATTCAAAGAGTATGATCATGTCATACTTTTAGGTAATTCTTTAGGTGGGCATGTTGGCTTAATTTATACCATAGCTCATCAAGAATTCGTTAAGGCTTTGGTTTTAACAGGAAGTTCGGGTTTGTACGAAAACGCTTTTGGCGGCTCGTTCCCTAAAAGAGAAAATTACGAATTCATCAAAGGAAAAGTCGAATACACTTTCTATGAACCAACAACCGCAACCAAAGAATTAGTTGACGAAGTTTATGAAATTGTTAATAATAGAAATAAAGTAATCAGGATTTTAGCAATGGCTAAATCTGCTATTAGACATAATATGTCTAAAGATTTGTCTAAGATAAAAATCCCGGTTTCACTAATTTGGGGTAGGAACGACAAAATCACTCCTCCTGAGGTAGCTGAAGAGTTTCACGTTTTACTTCCAGATTCTGAATTAAATTGGGTAGAAAAATGTGGTCATGCACCCATGATGGAACGTCCCGAAGAGTTTAATACGATACTTCGTAAATTTTTAAATAAAATTAATAATTAATGATTGCAGGTGATTTGATTTCTGATGTTATTCCACCAATTAAAACTTCTGATTCTATAAAGAAGGTGTCTAATCGTATGTCAGAATTCAAGGTTAATCATCTTCCAATTGTGAATAATCAACAATTTCTTGGTCTAATTTCTGAAGATGATTTAATTGAAGTTGCAGACGAAGACACTCCTATTGGCTCGCTAAATTTAACATTAGTTAATCCTTACGTTTTAGAAAATCAACATGTTTATGATGTGATTAGGATTTTCTATGAACAGAAACTAACAGTTGTTCCTGTTTTAGACAATAAAATGAATTATCTTGGTTTAATTAGTATCACTAGCTTACTGGAATATTTCGCAAGTATTACGTTGGTTGGTCAAACTGGTGCCATCATCGTTTTAGAAATTAGTAATCGAGACAATTCTTTAGCTCATATAGCGCAGATTGTAGAATCTGAAAATGCACAAATATTAAGCTCATATACACGTAACATCACCGATTCTACCAAGATGGAGGTTACAGTAAAAGTCAACAAAACAGATATCAGCCAAATTGTTGCATCGTTTTTAAGATATGAATATGTGGTTTTAGCCACGTACAACTATTCTGATAAAAACGGAGGAGTTTCCGATCGTTTTGATTCTTTGATGAATTATCTAAGTTTTTAAAAATCATTTTGATGAAAATAGGTATTTACGGTAGACAATTTAATAATTCAGTTTTACCTTATGTACAACAAGTTTTTGATTGCTTGGTAGATTGGAAAGTTGAAGTGTTAATTTATCAGGACTTTTATGATTTTGTAAAGGATAAACTTTTTCTACCAAAGCAATTTGGTGCTTTTAAGACTTATCACGATCTAAAAGATAATGTTGAAGTAATGATTAGTTTAGGGGGTGATGGAACCATGCTAGACACCGTGACGTTAGTGAGAGATTCTGGAATTCCTATGATCGGTATAAATTTCGGACGTTTAGGTTTCTTAGCGAGTATTAATAAAGAAGGGATAAAATCAGCAATTGAAGGGCTGGTAAATAAGAAGTTTTCTTTAGATACCAGAGCGTTACTTAAAATAGAATCAAACTTAGATCTTTTTGGTGATTTAAATTTTGCGCTAAATGATGTCACTATCTTAAAAAGAGATACTTCTGCGATGATTTTAATCCACTGTTATCTAAACGGGGAATTCCTAAATTCTTATTGGGCAGACGGATTAATTATTGCAACCCCAACAGGGTCAACTGCTTATTCCTTAAGCTGCGGTGGGCCTATTGTTTTTCCAAGATCAGGTAATTTCTTAATTACACCAATTTCACCGCACAATTTAAATGTTCGTCCGGTTATTTTATCTGATCAAAATGTACTCACTTTCGAAGTAGAAGGCCGTAGTTCTAAATATTTGGTAAGCTGTGATTCTAGGACTGAAATAACAGGTTCTGATATAAAAATAAATATTAAAAGAGCAGATTTTAATATCAATTTGGTGAGATTAGACAATGAAAGCTACCTATCAACGTTGAGAAATAAATTGCTTTGGGGTATAGATACCAGAAACTATTAAGCCATCTTAATGACAAATTCTTTTAAAGTATTTATACTTTTTATGTTGGCAGGAATTAGCCCTGCTTTAGCTCAAACATGGGAATTAGGTGTTACTGCCGGTGGATTTGGATACATGGGAGACTTGAATCAAAATAACTTTCATCAGATCAATCACCCTGCATTTGGCGGCATGGTGAAAAGAAATTTTGATAGTTATTGGGCCCTAAAATTGGAGTTAATATCAGGCAAAATTAGTGCAGATGAATCAAAATCTCCCTACCAACAAGAAAGAGATCGTAATTTAAGCTTCTATTCGCCATTGACGGAGTTGAGTTTACAACTAGAGTTTAATTTTTTCGATTATGGCTTTGAATATCATCAAGTTCACTTTACACCCTACCTTTATTCGGGAATTTCTCTCGCAGCTTTTAACCCAAAAACTAACTATGATGGAAGAACTTACGAATTGAAGTACTATAATACAGAAGGACAAACAAATAGCTACCAAACAACAACATATAGCATCCCGGTAGGAGCAGGCGTTAAATTTAATTTTGGTCAATATTTTAATATTGCTGCACACGCTGGTTTTCGTAATACTTCGACCGATTATTTAGATGATGTGAGTGGATATTATGCCGATCCTACACAGTTAATAGGAAATTCTCCTGAAAATACCGCACTAAGAATCGCTTTAGCAGATAGATCCCAATATAAAATTGGGGTTCCTGGTACTCAAAGAGGAGATTTTAGAAAAAAGGATAGTTATGTATTTGTGGGTATAACCTTATCTTATACCTTTGTAAGCCAAAAATGTCCTTTTTAATTGCAGATTATACATAATTAATGAGTTTTAGAGAAAAGTTGAATCTTGATAAGTTGCCAGAACATGTTGCCATCATTATGGATGGCAATGGTCGTTGGGCAAAAGAAAAAGGTAAGATGAGGGTTTTCGGACATAAAAATGGTGTATTAGCAGTTAGAGATACCGTTGAAGGAGCCGCAGAAGTTGGGATAAAAAATTTAACACTCTACGCTTTTTCAACTGAAAATTGGAACCGTCCAAAGTTAGAAGTAACCGCATTAATGGAATTACTAGTAAGTAGCATTAATAAGGAAACCAAAACTTTAATGGAAAATAACGTAAAATTAAATGCTATCGGTGATTTAGAATCTTTACCAAAAAGATGTTACCATGAGTTGTTAGAAGCGATAGCAAAAACCTCAAATAATAGTCGGTTAACTTTAACTTTAGCTTTATCCTACAGTTCTAGATGGGAGATATTAAATGCAACGAAAAAGATAGTTGCTGATACCACATCCGGTAAATTAAAGGCTGATGATATTAACGAAAAAATGTTTGAATCTTACCTCTCTACTCATAATTTACCAGATCCTGAATTAATGATCAGGACTAGTGGAGAACATCGCATCAGTAACTATTTATTATGGCAATTAGCTTACGCCGAGCTTTACTTCACCTCCACTCTATGGCCAGATTTTAGAAGAGAAGACCTATTTAAGGCGGTGTATGATTATCAACAAAGAGAGCGCAGATTTGGGTTAACAAGTGAACAGATTGGCTAATTTTACTTTTAACAAAATTTAACAAAGATTAGCAGTAATTTAGCCGCCATAAACAAGTAGATGAAGAATTTTTTTATAATAATATTTTTTACAGGTCTTTCTTTTCAAGCCTTTTCACAAGGTTTAAGAACATCTTCCTCTAAACCGGGAACCGATTTAGATTATTCGAATCCTAAAGAATATACCATTGGTGGTATTAATATAAATGGAGTGAAGTACCTTGATCAATCGGTACTAATCACTATTTCTAAACTAAATGTTGGGGACAGAATTTTGGTGCCAGGTGATGCCACTTCGGCTGCCGTTAAAAACCTTTGGGCGCAAGGTCTTTTTGATGATGTTTCTTTAGAAATCAATAAAATTAGAGGAGATACTATTTTCTTTGATTTAAATTTAGTGGAGAGGCCACGGGTTTCTAAAATAAAATTATCAGGATTATCTAAAAGCGAGACTAACGATATTCAAGAAAAATTGAATAATCTAAAAGGTAAAATTGTTAATGATAATTTAAAAAATAATATAAATTCAATTATCAAAAAGCATTTTTACGAAAAGGGATATTTGAATACTACAATAAAAATTACGCCAGTTAAAGATACTTCAGACGTAAACAGCCAAATTGTGAAAGTTGATGTAGACAAGAAAAGTAAGGTAAAAGTTAATGCAATTAATATTGAAGGAAATAAAGATTTTTCTGATGCAAAGCTGAAGAAATATCTTAAAAAGACTCACGAAAGAGCCTTCTATAAGATATTTGGATCAGGTAAATTTCTTCGTGATAAATACGAAGAAGACAAAACAACTATGATTACCAAGATGCGTGAAAAAGGATATCGCGATGCAGAAATTATCTCAGATTCAGTCTACAGACATGATGATAAATCTGTAAACATTGATATGAAATTGCATGAGGGTCCTAAGTATTATTTTGGTGATATTAAATTTTCAGGTAACGCAAAATATTCTTCAGATATCTTAAAACAAGTACTAAAGATAGATAAAGGTGAGGTTTTTAGTGAGGCTAAATTAGAGAAAACCTTAAGAAGTAGCCCTTCTAGCGATGACGTATCATCTTTATATTTGAATGATGGATATTTAACTTTTAACGCCGATCCGGTACAGACCAAAATATATAACGATACAGTAGATTTAGATATCAGGATTTATGAAGGGCCGCAATACACAGTTAATAAGATTATATTAAAAGGAAATGAGCTCACCAATGATAAGGTAGTTTTAAGAGAAATTAGAACTAAACCAGGTCAGAAATTTTCAAAAGATTTATTGGTACGTTCACAACGACAGATTTCCCAACTAGGAAATTTTGATGAGCAAAAAATTGATATCAAACCCATTCCAAATCCTGTAGACGGAACGGTTGATATTCAATACACGGTAGTAGAAAAGCCTTCTGATCAGATAGAACTTTCCGGTGGCTTTGGCGGTGGTAGAGTGGTTGGTACTTTAGGCCTAACGTTTAATAACTTTTCTGCAAAAAATCTATTCAATTTAAAAGCATACAAGCCATTACCAAAAGGCGATGGACAAAAGTTAAGTATAAGAGGACAAACGAATGGTAAATTTTATCAATCCTATAGTTTCTCTTTTTCAGAACCGTGGTTTGGAGGTAAAAAGCCTATTTATTTTGGGATAAGTGCATTTACTTCTCTTCAAAGTAATGGTTTATCAAATAGTAATCCTAGTTTTCAAAAAATAAGGTTGAATGGATTAACTTTCAGCTTAGGTAAGCAATTAAAATGGCCTGATGATTATTTTAGAATTGATTATGCCGCAAATCTTCAACAGTTTAAATTGAGGAACTACGCTGGTTATTTATTCGAAAATGGAGATTCTTATGATTTAAGTATCAGCCAGGTTTTAAGTAGAAACTCTGTTGATGCACCTATTTTTCCAACTTCCGGTTCGAATATTAAATTCACAGTTCAGGCTACTTTACCATATTCTTCTTTCAATGGTAAAAATTATAATAATCTTGCTACTTCTGATAAGTACAAATTTGCAGAATATCATAAATGGAAATTTGAATCTCAATTTTTCCAGAGAATTTATGGCAAATTAGTGTTGAAAGCTCAAGCTCAATTTGGATTCTTAGGTTATTACAGTAAAGATGTCGGTCAAGCTCCATTTGGTAGATTTAAATTAGGTGGTGATGGTTTACAAGGATTTGATTTCTTACAAGGGTCTGAAGTGATTGGATTAAGAGGGTATACAAATAATTCCGTAGTTCCAGAAGGCTCGCCAACAACAGCAGGAAGCCCAATATTCAATAAATATGTTTTAGAGTTAAGACACCCAATTACTTTGAACCAATCTGCGACTGTATTTGTGCTAGCATTTGCCGAAGGTGGTAACACATGGAATACGTTTAAAGATTTTAATCCGTTTAATGTGAAAAGATCGGTAGGTGTAGGAGCAAGAATTTACTTACCTATATTTGGATTATTAGGAATAGACTACGGTTATGGGTTTGATAAAATACCTGGAAACGCGGCAGCTAATGGCGCACAATTCCACTTTAGTATTGCACAACAGCTAGGCGGTTTTAATTAATATTTAATGAGAAAATATATTATTCTGTCCATATTGTTCGTTATGCTTGGCGCAGCTGCCTTTGCACAACGAGTTGCTTATGTAGACTCAGAGTATATATTAAAACATATTCCCGAATATTCTTCGGCACAAAAGCAATTAGATGCCTTAGCAGAGCAGTGGCAGAAAGAAATTGATGTTAAATTTGCTGAAGTTAACAAGATGCAAAAAGAATATCAAGCAGATAGGGTTTTATTAACTGATGCCATGAAAAAGCAAAGGGAAACTGAAATAGAAAAAAGAGAAAAAGAAGCGATTGATTCACAGCAACAACGTTTTGGTTTTCAAGGCGAATTATTCAACCAAAAGATAAGATTAATCAAACCTATACAAGATAGAGTAGCTAAAGCTGTTGAAGATTATGCAAACAGCGAAAGTATAGATATCATCATCGATAAAAGTACAGTTACACTATTATTTGCAAGATCAACGTTTGATGGTACTAATGATATTATTACCAGAATGGGTTATAAGCCAGGATCATTTGCTAAATAGCAATATTTATTTTAAAATCGTAAAATCAAATTAATACACAAAATCAAAAAATGAAAAAATTATTTAAGATTGTTTTAGTAGCAGGAGGTTTATTATTTACAGCAAACCTAGTAAGTGCTCAACAGAAAATTGCTCATATTAATTCTGCGGAATTAATTAAGGCAATGCCCGAAGTTGTTAATGCTGATAAGCAATTAGAAACTTACAAAAGCACTTTGGATGCAGATGGAAAAACCATGTACACAGAATATCAAGCAAAAGTGCAAGCTTTTCAAACAGCAGAGAAAACTTTGAGTGATGCAATGAAAGAAACCAGAATTAAAGAAATTCAGGATTTACAAACTCGTATTCAAGAATATCAACAAAAAGCAAGTGATAATTTCGAAAAGAAAAGAAGTGAGCTTTATGATCCAATTCTTAAGAAAGCGGAAGATGCAGTAAAAGTAGTGGCAAAAGAAAAAGGTTATGCTTATGTTTTTGATACAACACAACCTGGTATTGTTTACTTCGATGGCGGTATTGATATTATGGCTGATGTTAAAGCAAAATTAGGAGTTAAATAAAAAATGTCTGAAGCTTTCTCCATATTATCGGGAGTCAAAAGCTGGAAACTATTAAAAATGCGAAACTGAATAGATTTCAGTTTCGCATTTTTGTTTTAAATTGTACTTTCGTTTTAATCGCTTCAAGGCTTTAGCTTTAAGCATTAACATATATAGATGCAGCGTCCTATTGGTATTTTTGATTCGGGAATTGGTGGTTTAACAGTTGCGAATGCGATTAGAAATGTTTTGCCTAATGAAAGCTTGATTTACTTTGGAGATACTGCTCACATGCCTTACGGCGACAAATCAGAGGAAGCGATTAAATATTATAGTTTAAAAATCGGGAAGTTCTTGCAGGAGCAAGGATGTAAAGCTATTGTAATTGCTTGTAATACAGCCTCGTCATTAGGATATCAGGATTTGAAAGATTTTCTGGGAGATGATTTGCCAATTTTAAATGTGATTGACCCAGTCGTTGAATTTTGTGGTCGTCAACCTAACTATCATAAAATTGGAGTTATAGCCACAAAAGCAACAATCAAATCTGATGTTTATGCCCAAAAATTAAATTTGGCTTTGCCAAACATAAACGTAAAATCTTTTGCTACGCCTTTACTAGCGCCTATGATCGAAGAAGGTTTTTTTAATAATAACATCAGTAAAACCATTATCAATACCTATTTGTCATCTTCAAAATTGAAAAATATTGATTCATTGATTTTAGCATGTACACATTACCCATTGATTAGAAACGAGATCAACGAGTTTTACAAGGGGAAAGTGGATATTTTAAATACTGCCGAAATTGTTGCAGATGATGTTAAAAGGAAGCTGGCAAGTTTGAATCTTTTAAATACCTCCACTGAAAAACCTAAACATCAGTTTTTTGTTTCCGATAAAACGAGTGCATTTGAAACCAGTACAAGACTTTTCTTCGGAGATAAGATTAATCTTACCCTCAAAAATATTTGGGATAAAAAATAGAATATTTTCATTATTTAGAATGTTTCTTAATAAGATAACAATCTTGTTATATTTGCGGCTTAGACTTTAGGTTTTGTATTTTTGTGTTCTTAAATTTTATTAGAAGAAATAATAAATTCAAACGTTTATCATTTGATTTGATGATTGTTAGGCATAATCTAAAAAAATTAAACACATGAAAAAGAGTTCGATTGTAGGAATGGTGATCATAGCCATCACTATTGGGGTAATTATCAGCACTTATGCTGATAGCAGTACTTATGGTTCTTTCACTGATGCACAAGAAACGCAAAAGGAATTACATGTTGTTGGTAAATTAAATAAGAAAAAAGAAATGGTTTATAATCCGCAACAGGACGCAAACTATTTCTCATTTTATATGGTGGATAATAAAGGCAAAGAATGTAAAGTCGAATTCACCGGTACTAAACCACAAGATTTCGAGCGTTCTGAACAAATCGTTTTAACGGGACAGATGGATAATGGTGCTTTCCATGCTAATAAAATTCTGATGAAATGCCCTTCTAAATATACTAAGGATAAAATCGAAATTACAGAAGTTAAAGCCCAAATAAAAAGTTAATATTTCTTAATGGATACACAGTTTGTAGGTGAACACCTATTGCCGGGAAAACTCGGTCAGTTCTTTATTATTCTTTCCTTTGGTACATCTTTAATTGCTTTATTAAGCTATTTTTTTGCTGCAAATAATAAAAATCAAAGTGACAATTCTTGGCAAAAACTAGGTCGCTTAGCCTATCGCTTAAACCTTTTTGCAGTGATCGGAATAGGTGCTTGTTTGTTTTACATTATTTATAGCCACTATTTTGAATACCATTACGCCTGGGCACACTCCTCCAAAACTTTACCAGTTTACTATATAATTTCCTGTTTTTGGGAAGGTCAGGAAGGTAGTTTTTGGCTTTGGACTTTTTGGCAAGCAGTTTTGGGCTGTATCCTAATAGTTAAAGCAAAATCATGGGAAAATTCTGTTATGACAGTTATTTCCCTATCTCAGGTTTTCTTAGCAACCATGCTTTTAGGAGTAGAGATTTTTGGAGCTAAAATCGGCTCGTCTCCTTTTGTACTATTGAGAGACGTAGTAGAGGGTCCTATTTTTTCGAGAGCAGATTATCTATCACTGATACAAGATGGAAATGGTTTAAATCCATTGTTACAGAATTATTGGATGGTGATTCATCCACCTACTTTGTTTTTAGGGTTTGCATCAATGGTTGTCCCTTTTGCTTATGGAATTGCCGCCCTTTGGCAGAAACGTTATGCTGAATGGGTAAAGCCAGCAATGCCTTGGGTATTATTTGCTGTAATGATTTTAGGTACAGGAATAATTATGGGTTCTTTTTGGGCTTATGAAGCGCTAAACTTTGGAGGTTTTTGGGCTTGGGATCCAGTAGAGAATGCATCCATATTACCTTGGATTACTTTGATAGCTGGCTTACACGTGATGATTGCCTATAAGAATTCTGGTCATTCTTATTTTACTGCCTTATTTCTGATCATTATCAGTTTCATATTAGTTTTATATGCTTCTTTCTTAACCAGAAGTGGAATTTTAGGTGACACCTCGGTTCATGCATTTACGGATTTAGGAATGTCAGGTCAGTTATTGATTTATATGTTTGCTTTTATCGTTTTAGCGGCTGTTTTAATCATCATCAACTGGAAAAAACTTCCCATTACTAAAAAGGACGAAGAAACTTATTCCAGAGAATTCTGGCTTTTTATTGGATCAATTGTATTGGTTGTCTCTTGTATTCAAATATTAGCGACGACATCTATACCTGTTTATAATAAAATTTTCGGAACTTCAATTGCGCCACCAACCAATTTAATCCAACATTATAATAAATGGCAGATAGCTTTTGCATTTGCAATTGCGACCATTTCTGCATTTTCTCAGTTTTTAAAATATAAGAAAACAGACACACGAAAATTCTTCATTAGCTTAAGTGTATCGTTTGTTGTTGCAGTTCTTTTAACAGCTGTTGTGGTTTATTTTACTGATATATACCACAATTTCATGTACATTCTTTTAACTTGGGCGGCAATATTCTCGATACTTTGTAATGCCAAATTATTAGGAGAAGCACTTAAAGGTAAATGGAAATTAGCAGGTTCTGCGGTGGCACACATTGGTTTTGCCTTTATTCTAGTTGGGGCATTAATAGCTGCAGCAAACAATAAGGTTATATCAGTAAATAATACCGGTATAGGTTTTGGGAACGAATTTGCTAAGAGTAATAACCCGAGGGAGAATATCATTTTATACAAGAATGAACCTATAAAAATGGATAAGTACACCGTGACTTATATGGGTGACTCTACATCAGGTGTGAATACCTATTACAGAGTAAATTATAAGGTTTATGATGGAGATAAAATTAAGGAGAACTTTGATTTATATCCAAATGCACAACAAAATGCCAAGATGCAGCAAATTATAGCGTCCCCTGATACCAAGCATTATTTGTTTCATGATATTTATACACACGTAAGTAGTGTGCCGCTAAAAGAAGATAATCACGACCATGAAGGACATTCAGATGATGAGTCATACCTTCCACCAGTGGTTCATGAAGTGATAGTTGGTGATACGGTTCGTTTTAGAGAAGGACAAATTGTTGTTAAATCAATCAACAGAAATGCCACCATTAAAGATATTCCGCTCGAAAAAGGTGATGCAGCTATTGGAATGAATTTAGAAGTTCTTTCAGCAAATAAAAAATTTGAAGCAGAACCTATCTTCTTAATTAAAGGAAATACAAAAGTTGATTTTGGAAAAACTGTTGATGAAGCTGGATTGAAATTAAGGTTCACAAATGTGCTTCCAGATAAAGGAAAATTGGAACTCACTGTTTACGAAAAACCAAAGTCGGAGAAGAAAGATTGGATAGTTTTAAAAGCGATTGAATTTCCTTATATCAATTTGTTTTGGGGTGGTACTATAATGATGGTAATAGGTTTCTTGTTGTCTATATTTAGAAGATCTAAAGAAGCTAAAACTACATGAAAGTCGCCATTTTAGGTTCAGGTAATGTTGCGACTCATTTAAGTAAAGTACTCATCAAAGCTGGGCACCCTGTTAAACAGATTTGGAGTAGAAACCACGAAAATGCCATTGATTTAGCATTAGAAATTGGGGCAAATTCTATCCCAGATATTGGTGAAATTGGTAAAGAAATTGAACTTATTATTGTTGCTATTAAGGATGATGCAATTGCAGAAGTCATCAATAAAATTCCTCAAAATAGCCAAGCTTTAATATTTCATACATCAGGCACTGCTGATTTAGATTTATTAAGTAAAAGATTTGAAAATTGCGGAGTGTTATATCCCTTACAAACTTTTTCTAAAAATAGCGACATAGACTTTTCGATAATTCCAATTTTTGTGGAGGGAAGCAATTCCTATTCTATTGAAAAAGTAACAAATTTAGCAAATCAAATTTCAGAAAAAGTAATTTATGCGGATTCTAAAACAAGAGCTTTATTGCACATTTCAGCAGTTTTTGCCTGTAATTTTACCAATGCTTTCTATACAATTGCTCAAGAAATAACAGATTCGGTAAATCTTGATTTTGATTTACTAAGACCACTCATTCAAGAAACTGCAGATAAAGCCATGCTCAATCAACCAAAAGATGTTCAAACTGGTCCCGCAAAAAGGAATGATTTGCAAATCATGCAAAAGCATTTGAAATTATTAGAAAATGAGCCTCAACTCAAAGATCTATATCAGTCCATCAGTCAATACATAGTCAAAATGTATTCTAAATAACCAGCATCCGACAAATAAATTCTTAATTTGCCATTACATGAATATTTATAAAGTCAAGATAAATTTTGAAGAGAAAGGTCACGAAACTGTCGAGCTTGCTATTGCAGAAGGGGAGTCAGTATTAGACGTTTGCCTTGATAACGGAATAGAGTTACAGCATAATTGTGGTGGCGTTTGTGGCTGCAGCACCTGCCATGTTTATTTAAATAAAGGAGATGGCCATATTCAGGAAATATCAGATAAAGAAGAGGATTTTATCGATAGGGCTGTAGATCCACGCATCAGTTCTCGTTTAGGCTGCCAATGTGTAGTTATAGATGGCGATATTGAAGTAACTATTCCAGATCAATCTCAGTTCTTAGGACACTAAACCAAATAAAATGAATCAAGATAAATTTGAACTTCCAATCCATTGGAACGATTATGAAGACATTGCAATGGGGTTATATGAAAAATTTGGAGACGCGTTTGGTGAGTCTAAAATTTACCGTATTCGTTTTACCGAGTTAATGGACTGGGTTTTAGAATTACCTCATTTCAAAGGCACTAAAGAAGAATGTAATGAAGGCCATTTAGAGCAAATCCAATCTACCTGGGTTTATGAATGGCGAGACAATCAATAATTGTTTGAGAAATAAAGTCTGTCAAGCTATTTGCAGTTGGTCGGGCTTTAAGCCAAAATCTTTAGCCCGTTTAATATAAATAGGTCATCCTAAATATTTAAGGTTTTAAATCTTTGATCCTAAATCGTAATTTTCCACTATGTTAGACAAACTAAAAGATATCACCACTTTTATCTTTGATGTGGATGGCGTTTTAACTAACGGTAACATCTTAATTACAGAAACTGGTGATCAGCTTCGCCAATACAGCATTAAAGATGGCTATGCAATTCAACTGGCATTAAATAAAGGGTACACTGTTGCAATTATTACTGGCGCAAGAGCTCAATCGGTTACTATGCGTTTAAAGGGTTTAGGAATTCAGCATATTTATCAAGGAGTATCTTATAAAATGCCGCTTTTTCAAGATTTTTTAGAGAAAACGGAAATTAAACCCGAGCAAATTGTTTACGTTGGTGATGATTTGCCAGATCAGGAAATTATGGAGCAAGTAGCCATTTCTGTCTGTCCGGCTGATGGTGCGCAAGAAATAAAAGATTGCTGCTCTTACATCTCGGCATTTAAAGGTGGCGAAGGGGTTGTTAGAGATATCATAGAAAAAGTATTAAAAGTGCAGGGTAAATGGTTTGCCGAAAAGCCAGATGCTGATGATGGATCTATCAAATAAAAAGGATCGATTTAAATTTAAATTGATCCTTTTTAAAATAACCTCTCCAATAATTAATCTTGGTATTGCAAACTTAAAGTTTTGATTTTGTCTAAAGCTTTCTGAATGCCATTTCTTTGCTCATTCAATAAACTATAATGATCAGCATGATCTGCGTAATTCTTTAGTACAGAATCGTATTTTTCAATAGCTGCTTTTTCTCCAGTTTCAATTGCATTTAAAATGGCACTATCTTCATTAGCTGAAAACACTTCTTTAACATCTAACCAAGCTCTGTGCAAAGCACCTAACACACCACCATCTTCATTTTCAGAATAATCCCCATGTTGTAGAATATGTGCTTTTAATTCTTCGGCATAAACGGCTCTTTCATTGGAAAGATCCATAAATGTAGATTTCAATTCTTCGGATTTTACATTATGGATAGCTTCTTTATAGCCTTCTTTTCCATCATTTAAGATGTTGATTAATCCTTTTAAATCTGCTGTGATTTCATTTTGATTTTTCATGATTATTTAATTTTTGTTGGTACTTATTTATAATTGCGATAAAATATTTTTCATTAATCTTTTCCAATTAAACTGCAACATTAAACTATGTTCAGATGGTTCGAATAATGAGTTATTTAGCGCTGGTTTTATTTTCATATCCAAACTAATGGTATTTATTAATCTTTTTAAAGTAATGGCACACTCTCCAGAAGAAATAGAAGTATTATTGAGGGGTATTAAACTATCATTTTTAGTCTCTTGTAGCAATAAAAATATTTCTTCTTCGTATCCATCCAATTCTTTTATAACCGTTAATTCAATTATTCTGAGCCATAAGATATTTCTCCCATTTATCTCATAATTAAAATTCAATTTTAATTTGTCACCTACAATTATTGGTCGATCGATTTCAAAACCGTATCGATCAAAACAGGTTATTTTATTGCAAGAATCAAAGTTTACGGGTTGCACCCAAGTTTTGGGTTGAATTAATTTTAGTTTACTTTCTCTAAAAAACTCATTTGCTTCTGTAGAATCAGCTATTCTTGTAACATCATTAAATCTATGGGGAGATAATAAAGAATCTATCCACCCTCTACTCATCATTTGATTCATCGGTATTTATTTGAAAATTATACTCCACAATTAATACCAGTTTTAATTTTGTTTGTCTTTTTAAATATCTTATAGTATTAGGAATTTCATTTTCTTTTATGGTTTATACTTTATCATTAAAAGATAAATTGCACTTTTGAACGTATTTAAAAAGAAACAGTACCGTGTCCAAAAAGATATATTTAGCTTCTAAATCACCTCGTAGACAGGAACTCTTAAAACAAATGGGTTTTGAATATGAATTATTAATAAAAGAAGTTGACGAAAGTTATCCTGCTGATTTACCTTTAAATGATGTAGCCGAATATATTGCGAAGAAAAAGTCAGATGCTTTCGAAACAAAATCCGATGGTGTAATTATCACATCAGATACTGTTGTTTTATTGGGTACCGAAATACTGGGTAAACCAATTAACGATCAACATGCTTTTGAAATGTTACGTAAATTGAATGGTAAAACGCATCATGTGATTACCGGAGTAACCTTAAAATCTGCACATAAAAGCTTTAGTTTTTCTGAAGTTACAGCGGTTACTTTTTCTCAATTAAGTGATGAGCAGCTTTGGTATTATATCTTAGAGTTTAAACCTTTTGATAAAGCCGGGTCTTATGGCATTCAAGATTGGATTGGTGCGGTAGGTGTTCAAAGTATTAATGGATCTTATACCAATGTGATGGGTTTACCAACCGAGCGTTTATTCAAAGAATTGGCTAATTTTGACTAAGCAATAATCCTTCTTTTAAAGAATAAGTACAAGTTGTCACTTCCTGAATATTTCCATTTTCTATGATATATCTGGTAAGTATGGATGCCATTAAAATCATATCAACTCTTAAAGGGATTAATCCTTCCATATTTACTCTCTCTTGATGTGTTGATTTAATTATTTTACTAATCAATTCTTCAAAATCTTTATGATTAAAATCATAACTCGACATTTTTTGAGGATCGAAAATAGTTTGAGTTTTTAAAGCGATCATACTTGCATAAGAATCAAATGAACCTGCCGTACCAATCAATTTTTTAGGTTGATGTTGTTTAATTGCTTCAAACAGCGAATTTAGTTGCTGAGAGAAATGATATTCAATTTCTGTCAAGCTTTCATTGGTTATTGAATCATCAGTCAGGTAATAATCCGCTAATAACCTTGCAGCCCCCAATCTAAAGCTATTTTTCCAAAATATTTCATTCTCAGTACAGATGATAAACTCTACGCTACCACCCCCAATATCCATAATTAGGCTTACATTTTCGTTCAAAGTTTGAGCGGCTTTTGCACCATAATAAATGTATTCGGCTTCTTTTAGTCCATCAATTAAAGTGATTTTAATTTCAGCTTTAGCTAAGGCCATATCAATAAACTCTTGACCGTTTGAAGCATCTCTAACCGCTGCGGTAGCGGTTGCAAAAACATCTTTAATGCCATTGTCATTTAGTTCTTTCCGAAATTGAATCAGTGCATCAATCCCTCTCTGATAAGCTGCCTCAGTAATAAAACCTTTGTTCACACCTCCTTCACCCAATTTTACAGCAATGGTATTTTTATGAATTACTTGAATATTTTTATCCTCATCAACTTGGGCTATTAATAAGTGAAAAGTGTTTGTGCCGATGTCTATGACTGCTTTTGTTTTCGAGTTCATTCGTTTGGAAGTTCAGTGTTTAAAAAAAAAGTCCATGACCGCGAGGACATGGACTTTTATACAAAGTTAATGCCTTAATTACTCTTTATAATTAAACCATTTTGCCAGTTCCTTATAAGTTACTTTTTTTCCATACATTAAAATTCCTACCCGGTAAATTCTGGATGCTACCCAAGTTGTAAATATAAATCCAATAACTAATAAAGTCATGGATAATACCAACTGCCAAACTGGTACACCAAATGGAATACGAATCATCATGGCAATAGGAGAGGTGAAAGGGATGATTGACATCCAAAAAGAAAGTGTACTATCCGGATTGTTTACAATCACATTCATCCCAATGATAAAAGTAAATATCAGAGGAAGCGTTATGGGGAGCATAAATTGCTGCGTTTCTGTTTCATTATCTACTGCCGAACCCACTGCTGCGAATAATGCACTGTATAATAAATAACCTCCTAAAAAGTAAAATAAGAATGTACCTATGATATATGGGAAATTAATAGTGTCTGCAGCATCTAAAAATTGAGTTACTTTATTACCAGATGCTACTTTTTGAATATCAGGATGATTCATGTCTTTTTTCATCACCTGTTCGGTCTTTGCTTTGCCAGTATCGTCTTTTGTTAGATAGTTTGCTGCTAGCGTTGAGAGTCCAGCAGTCAGAATAATCCACATCAAAAACTGAGTTAAACCCACCGCACCTATACCTAATATTTTCCCAAGCATCAGTTGAAATGGCTTTACAGAGGAAACAATTACCTCAATAATACGCGTAGTCTTTTCTTCTATAACACCACGCATTACTTGCGCTCCGTAAATAAATAGTGCCAGATAAATTAAGAATGCACTTGCAAAACCTACAATAAATGTAGCGCCAATACTAGCATCCTTCTCTCCTTCATCTGTTAATTGTTTGGCATTAATGCTGACTTTTTCTCTTGAGCTATTTAATACCGAGGTATCTATACCTGCCGCAATTAATTTTTTGTTGCGTATAATAGTTTCCATTTGATTTTCAACGTCATTTATCAAATTAATACCAGGTTTTTTCTCAGCAATAACTTCTACGTTTTTTGTTAAATCATAATTGGCAGGGATGTACAATAGAAAACTTTCTTTTTCTTTCCGAATGTCTTTTTTTGCATCCTCGTAATTCCCTTTTATATAGCTAAAATTGAGGTTATTAGAGTTTGTAAATTGATTTTCAAAGATTCCTGATTGATCTAAAACCTTGAATTCTTTGACTTTATCATCCCCTTTGGCCGTCAGGTAAACCACAAGAGACATCATTCCGATAAATAATGAGGGTACTAAAAAAGTAAGAATTAAGAAGGATTTTTTCTTTACCCTGCTTAAATATTCTCTTTGTATGATGAGTAAAACTTTGTTCATGGTTGGATTAGTTTAACTGTTTAACTTTTTCGATGAATATCTCGTTAATGCTTGGAATAACTTCTTCCAAATAAATAATTCCAGTTTGTGGAAGTAATTCTTGCAAAACATCATTAGTACTAAAACCATCTTTTAATTTGATGGTGAAATTTTCACTTTCTTCTTCTTTCTTTGAGCTGATGATCTCAAAAGTTTTTAAGGTTGAAGTATCAAATTCTCTGGTTAAGCCAACTCTGAAGGTATTATTACGATATGCGTTTTTGATTGATTTAACGCTGCCATCTAATATTTTATGTGATTTATTGATTAATGCAATATGATCGCATAATTCTTCCACAGATTCCATACGATGAGTAGAGAAAATGATGGTTGCACCTTTTTGATTAAGCTCTAAAATTTCATTTTTAATGACTTCGGCATTTACTGGGTCGAATCCAGTGAATGGCTCATCTAAGATGATTAATTCAGGTTCATGTAAGATAGTGGCCACAAATTGTACTTTTTGTTGCATTCCTTTAGAAAGGTCTTCTACTTTCTTTTTCCACCAGTTTTGCATCTCCATTTTCTCGAACCAATATTTGATCCTGTTGGTAGCATCCGCTCTACTTAAACCTTTTAATTGTGCTAGGTAAAGCATTTGCTCGCCAATTTCCATTTTTTTGTAAAGGCCACGCTCTTCTGGTAAATAACCAATCTTATTAATGTGAGATTGATTGAGTTTTTCACCATTAAAGAAAACTTCTCCTGCATCTGGTCCGGTGATTTGATTGATGATTCTAATTAATGATGTTTTTCCTGCTCCATTTGGACCTAATAATCCAAAAATAGTTCCTTTTTCAACTTCTAAACTTACATCATCTAATGCCCGATGTTTGGCATACTCTTTAACAATATGGCTAACTTTTAACATGTATAAGGTTTTGATTTCTTTATTAGATACATTTTTTAGTAAATTATTACAAACTACCTTAATTTATTTAATTATTTAAGAAATCAAAAATTTGATAGAACCGAGTGGATTTGAACTTTAGCCCTGATTACAGTGGAAATCCTTTATCCCTGTTTTTTGGGCTCAAGATGGAAATGGAAAGCAGATGTTACCTTTGGGATTTGCAGTTGTTGAAATTGCTCCAAAAAAAATAGCTCGAAATATAAAAACTACGAGCTATTTAATTTTTGAAATTAATCTAAATTTTTATTCAAAATATTCCTTCATTCTATCAAAGAAGCTTTTCTCATTTTTACCAGGACTAGGTTTGAAGTTTGAGGAGTCTTTTAGTTTTTCTAACAATTCACGCTCATCATTATTCAGGATTTTTGGCGTCCAGATGTTTACCTGCACCAATTGATCACCTTTATGATAGGAGTTTACTTCCGGAATTCCTTTCCCTTTTAGTCTTAGAATTTTACCTCCCTGTGTGCCTGGATCTAATTTGATGCGAGCTTTGCCATCAATAGTAGGCACTTCGATGCTTGCGCCCAAAGTGGCATCTACAAAACTTACATGTAAGTCGTAAATCACATTAATGCCTTCTCTTTTCAGCGATTCGTGAGGAATTTCTTCCACCAAGATGATTAAATCTCCTGGAACGCCACCTCTCGGGGCTGCATTTCCTTTTCCACTCATGCTCAATTGCATACCTTCACTCACTCCCGCGGGTATGTTGATGCTGATGGTTTCTTCCCCACGCATCACGCCATCACCATGACAAGTTCCACATTTGGCAGAAATCGTTGTTCCTTCCCCATTACAAGTAGGGCAGGTGCTGGTAGTTTGCATTTGACCTAAAATGGTGTTGGTTACGCGGCGAACAGCTCCTTGGCCACCACAGGTTTTACAGGTAGAGAATGAGTTTTTATCTTTTGCTCCAGTACCGTCGCAAGTGCTACAAACTATTTGTTTATTTACTTTTATTTTCTTTTCTATCCCATTTGCAATTTCCTCTAAAGTCAATTTAACTTTGATACGGAGATTTGTTCCTCTCTGAACTCTTCGTCCGCCCCTAGAAGATTGCCCACCGCCGCCAAAGAAGCTATCGAATGGGCTGCCGCCACCTCCGCCGCCGCCAAAGATATCTCCGAACTGGCTAAAGATGTCATCCATGTTCATGCTGCCGCCGCCATAACTACCTTGCGCCCCAGCATGACCAAATTGATCATAACGTTGCTTTTTCTCTGGATTACTTAAAATTTCGTAAGCTTCTGCGGCTTCTTTAAACTTATCTTCTGCACTTTTATCGTCAGGATTTTTATCAGGATGAAATTTAATAGCCAACTTACGATAAGCTTTTTTTATCTCATCGGCAGGAGCTCCTTTTGCTACCCCTAAAACATCGTAATAATCTCTTTTACTCATGTATTCAATTCTTTAATTTGAAAATTTGAGAATTTGAAAATGCTTTTTGTTGGTTGATTAATTAATCTTCAAATCAACTCATCTTCAAATTTTCAAATTAATTTATGCGCCCACTACCACTTTGGCAAAACGGATTACTTTATCGTTTAAGAAATATCCTTTTTCAACTTCTTCAACCACTTTTCCTTTTAAATTGTCAGTTGGAGCAGGAATATTAGTGATTGCTTCGTGAATTTCTGGATCAAAAGGTTTTCCTTTAGACTCCATTTCTTTTAGACCTTTTTGATTTAAAAGTGATTTTAATTTATGATGAACCAATTCGATACCTTCTTTTACAGGTTTCACTTCGGTGGCGCTTTCCATAGCTTTTGCTGCTCTTTCAAAATCATCTAAAACAGATAGCATAGAAACAATTACGTCTTTTCCTGCGGTTTGTAATAATTCTATTCGCTCTTTGGTAGTACGACGTTTGAAATTATCAAACTCAGCATATAAACGAACATATTTATCATTTAAACCAGCAACTTCTGCTTTTAATTTATCTACTTCACTTATTTCTTCTGTAGATTCTTCAAATTCGCTTTGTCTAGCCTCGTTCACTTGTTCTACCTCTTCCTGAATATTTTCTGGTTGTATATTATTTTCTTCTGCCATTTTGTTCTGATCTTCTGTTACTGAAACTTTCTTTTTCTTGAACATCTGTGTATTATTATAACAACTTGCAATTACCAAACATACTGCCATTCAATAAAAACAGTCAACCTGTCAGTCAGCTGTTAAGCTTAACTTTCAAATTGACTGCTTTTTGAAATTTTGACTGTATTTTAAACGGTTGCGTCTTCTATTACTTTGCCGTTTTCACATTTGATAATTCGAGAAGGGAAAGTTCTGATAATATGGTAATCATGTGTTGCCATTAAAACAGCTGTTCCAGATTGACTAATCTGACGTAATAAAATCATGATTTCTTCCGAAGTTTCTGGATCTAAATTTCCAGTGGGCTCATCAGCTAAAATCAATTCTGGGTCATTTAGCAAAGCTCTGGCAACTACCACTCTTTGTTGCTCTCCTCCTGAGATTTCATGAGGCATTTTTTTCATTTTACTACGTAAACCTACTTTTTCTAAAACGTCTTTGATGCGCTCATCAATTAGGTTTTTATCTTTCCACCCTGTTGCTTTTAAAACGAAAGCAAGATTTTGTTCAATGCTTCTATCTGTTAATAGCTGAAAATCTTGAAAAATGATTCCCAATTTTCTTCGCATAAAAGGCACATCATTTTCTTTTAACTTTTTCAGTTCATAACCAACAGCATGTCCATCGCCACTTTGTACATGTAAATCTCCGTAAATAATTTTTAAAAGACTGCTCTTCCCTGAACCAGTTTGTCCAATTAGATAAACAAATTCGCCTTTATCAACATGTAGATTTACGTTGGAGAGCACCAAGTGTTTTTGCTGAAAAATATCAACGTTGTTTAATTTTATAACAGAATTTCCAACCATTAGATGTCTAATTTTAAGATTTGTCCGAAAGGTAAATCCTTCACAATGTTCATGATGTAATTGGCTTTTTCGCCTAAACCTACTTTCTCTAAAGATTTTTCAGGTCTATCAACCCTAAAGTAAGCTAAAAGAGTGAAATGTTCATCCCTTAATTGAACATAATCAGGGATTTTTGCTACACCTTTTACTTTTATCACATACATAATTTCAAAGGTAAAGTTTTTTAAGATGCTATTGCCTAAAATTTAAAATTCAGCTTAAACCAATTAAAAACTCCATAGTATCTACACTATCAGCATAATCCCATAATTTAGGGTTTTGGCTGTCGCCGAGTTTCACACTTGGGGTGTTTAAATGTAAGTCCATCTGGGTGCTCACTACCTGTATTTGATCAGCTTGAGTATTGATTTTTTCTTTTAAACTTTCTAAATCATCATATGCTTCCTGATAAACCACAGAAAGGGGAGAGCTCAAATTTTCACTAGGTGCAATTAGCAAAAAGCCATTGTCTAGATGCTCTACTCGGTTTACCAAGTAAATAGATTTGTTATAATCGTAGTTGTTTTGGTACTTATGATGATTAAGGATTGGACTGAACTCCTCTATAGATTCGAAAAAATGATTGAAAACATATCCTTTGGGCACAAACATTTTAGAAATATTTCTACAACCTAATCCATAATAGTCGAAAATATCTGATCCTAGCCTTTTTAATTCCTCGCTAGATTCTTCTCCGCTTAAAACAGCCACACTATTCCTGTTTTTGCGGATAATATTAGGAACTTTTGAAAAATAATAATCAAAATAACGGGAAGAGTTGTTGCTGCCA
The DNA here is from genome assembly GCA_018828585.1 of Bacteroidota bacterium. Taxonomy (GTDB): domain Bacteria; phylum Bacteroidota; class Bacteroidia; order Sphingobacteriales; family Sphingobacteriaceae; genus Pseudopedobacter. The sequence goes on along the minus strand of JAHJVW010000080.1, from coordinate 58,908 downwards.
GTAGCAATAACAGCATCAAAATTTTCTAATCTTTCTACATATTGAATCTGATTTTCAAACTCGGGTTCAATGGCTATTAACTTTTTAAGAATAGCGGGGATCAAAATATCATCCTGAGAAGAAAGCTTAATTAATGCGATGTTTCCACTCATCAAAACTGAAATGATATCGTGAAAACCTACTAAAGGTAGATTTCCAGCGAGTATCAAACCAATTTTTTTAGGTTCATGACTTTCAATTTTATAGCCAGCTAACCAAGTTTCTAAATCTGCAATGTTTAACATTTTACCGTTAGCGGCTACTGCTTTACTCACTTCTTCAAGGGTAAACCAACCATTTTTATGTTTAGCAAAGGACAAAATGTCTTTAAAATCATCATCAGGTTCTAATAAAAAATCCCCTAAACGCTTTAATCCTTCAACTTTTCTTTCTTTATAAAATTCTGACATTGTATCAAATTCGAATACCTAAATTATATTATATTTGCAGCTTAAATCAAAAAGCACAAAAATACGTTATCATACGTAAGAACATATAAGATATGGCAATTAAAATTACAGATGAGTGCATTAACTGCGGAGCTTGTGAGCCAGAATGCCCAAATAATGCAATATATGACGCGGGGCAGGCTTGGAAATTTTCTGAAGGCACAAATTTAAAGGGAGTGATAGATTTTGGTGAAGGCGAGACACTTGATGCTGATGAGGCGCAATCTGCTATTTCTGATGAAGTTTATTATATCGTTTCTGATAAGTGTACTGAATGCAAAGGCTTTCATGACGAACCACAATGTGCAGCGGTTTGCCCAGTAGATTGTTGCGTAGATGATGAAGATGTAAGAGAAACAGAAGAAGAATTATTAGCTAAAAAAGCTTGGTTACACCAAGAAGGATAAGTTTTAATGATATAATTAAAAAAACCCTTGAGATATTCTCAAGGGTTTTTTTGTGTTTAAAAAATCGCTTTAATAAGGCTTGGGTTTTTAAGTTAAATTATAATTAAAACCCACTAAGAGTTAATTTTAAAAGTTAAAACTGTTAGGACTTTCGCTATAAATAATTTACAAATACTAGCAGGCAAATATAGGCGAGATAAATAAAGATTTGTATCTTGAATTTCCAATCCCAAACGATGAAAAAATATTTACTTCTTGCAGCCACGTTGTTCTTTGTACAATCTGGTTTTTCTCAGCAAAAGTCCATTATCGGTTTCCGATCTCCAGATGTGAACAAGCAAATTCAGACTGAGCAAAAGTTTGACGCATCAATGAGCGCTATCCGAATTGGAGAAACTATTAAAGAACTTTCTGCTATTCCACATAGTTTAGGCTCGTCTGGTAGTAAAATAGTTGCTGAAGCCATCGCGAAAAAATTTACAAGCTATGGTTTTGATACTAAAATTGAAACTTATCAGGTTCTTTTCCCAACCCCTAAAACACGTGTTTTAGAAGCGGTATCTCCAAGTGGTATTAAGCTATTACTGAAAGAATTCGCTCTTTCTGAAGATGCAACTTCTGGACAAGCAGGACAATTACCCATATATAATGCATGGAGTGGTGATGGAGACGTAACAGCAGAGTTAGTTTTTGTAAATTATGGCTTGCCTGAAGATTATGACGAACTTGCTAAATTAGGTATTGATGTAAAAGGAAAAATTGTGATTGCCAAATACGGACATTCATGGCGTGGTATAAAACCAAAAGTTGCTTATGAACATGGCGCCATCGGTTGTCTGATTTATTCTGATCCGATGGATGATGGCTATTTTCAAGGAGATGTTTATCCGAAAGGAGCATTTAAAAATGAATATGGTGCTCAAAGAGGCTCGGTTATGGATATGGTCATTCATCCAGGTGATCCACTTACTCCAAATATTGGTTCAACCGCATCAGCGAAAAGATTGGATAAGAAAGATGCAACTACCATCTTAAAAATACCCGTGATGCCTATCAGTTATCACGATGCACAACCACTGCTGCAAGCTATGGAAGGACCAGTAGCGCCTTCTGGTTGGGCTGGAGCATTGCCATTTACTTATCATGTAGGGCCTGGTAAAACTAAGGTCCATTTGAAATTAGAGTTTGATTGGAAACAAGTTCCTTGCTATGATGTAATTGCTACAATTAAAGGCTCCGTATATCCTGACCAATGGGTATTAAGAGGAAATCATCATGATGCTTGGGTAAATGGGGCCAATGATCCTATTAGTGGACAAGCCGCGATGTTGGATGAAGCTAAAGCGATTGGCGATCTATTAAAAATGGGTTGGAAGCCTAAAAGAACCATCGTTTATTGTGCTTGGGATGGGGAAGAACCTGGATTGATAGGCTCTACAGAATGGGTAGAAGACCATGCAAAAGAATTACAGCAGAAAGCAGTAGCTTATATTAATTCTGATGGTAACGGACGCGGATTTTTAGAAGCCGGAGGTTCCCAAGCGTTAGAGCCTTTAATGGACGAAATTTCAAAGACTGTGATTGATCCACAAACTAATGTCAGCGTTTTTGAACGCAGAAATGCGGCGAGAGCAATAGCTGCGAAAAGCAGTAAACAGAAACAGGAAGCATTAGACACAAAGAGTTTGAAATTAAGTGCGCTAGGTTCAGGGTCTGACTATTCTAGCTTTTTACAACATTTAGGTGTGCCGTCTCTAAATATTGGTTTTAGTGGTGAGGATGATGGAGGTGAATATCATTCTATTTATGACTCTTTTGATGATTATAGAAGATTTAAAGATCCGAAATTTGAATATGGTTTAGCATTAGCCCAAACCGCAGGAAGAGTGGTGCTTCGTTTATCAGAATCTGATGTTTTACCGTTTGATTTTAGGAATCTGTATAAAAACATTAATACTTATGCAACAGAAGTGATGACGAATATGGACCAGATGCGGGAAAGCACTGAGGTAGAAAATCGATTGATTAAAACAGGTCAATATAAATTAGCAGAAGACCCAACAAAAACATTTATTGTTCCAGATGCAAAAGCTGAAGTTCCGTATCTGGATTTTTCACTTTTACAAAATGCGTTGCATGCCTTAGAAATGAGTAGCGATTCATTGGCTATTAAATGGACAAAACTAGCGCAAAGTAAAGAAGACGCAAATAATTTTAATAAGAAACTATATCAAGCAGAGCAACAGTTGTTAATGCCCGAAGGTTTGCCACGTAGACCTTGGTATGTTCACGCTATTTATGCTCCTGGATTTTATACTGGCTATGGTGTGAAAACTTTACCAGGAGTTCGAGAAGCAATTGAACAAAGAAATTATAAGGAGGCGCAAGCACAAATAGGTACTTTGTCAACAGCGATCAATAAGTTGGCCGATTATCTAATGGCAGCTGCGAAGTAATAAATCAAAATAAACCGCTGTTATTTTAAAATTGAATTTGGCATTAACTAATAAGTCATAACCATAAAAAAACAGCAATCTTTTTGAGATTGCTGTTTTTTTTATGGTTTATATATTTCTTAATTTAAAACCAAAGTCTGTAACCTATCTGGTCCAACAGATAAATATTTTATAGGAACCTCCAAATGCTTCTCTAAATAATCAATATAGTTTTGAAGTTTAGCAGGAATTTCACTCACCTCTCTAATGCCGGTTAAGTCTTCCTTCCAGCCATCAATCTCTGCGTAAATTGGTTCTGGCTGAATGGTACAGATATCGTAAGGCATATAGTCAATTAATTCGCCATCATATTTATAATGGGTACAAGCATAAATTTTATCAAAACCGCTTAAAACATCAGCTTTGGTCATCACCAATTGAGTAACTCCGTTTAGCATAATGGCATATTTTAAGGCTGGTAAATCAATCCATCCGGTACGACGTGGGCGACCAGTGGTTGCTCCAAATTCATGACCAATTTTTCTTAACTCTTCACCAATTTCGTTATCTAATTCGGTAGGGAAGGGACCACCACCAACTCTTGTGCAGTAGGCTTTAAAAATACCAACCACCTCACCAATTTTATTAGGAGCAATACCTAATCCGGTACATGCACCAGCCGTTGTGGTGTTAGAAGATGTTACAAAAGGATAAGAACCAAAATCAATATCTAACATGGTTCCTTGAGCCCCTTCGGCCAGTACTTTTTTTCCTTCTTTTAAATATTTAGCAACCAAATGTTCGCTATCTACATGTGGGAATTGTTTTAGCAACTCTAAAGCTTCAAAGAAGGCTTTTTCTTTTTCTGAAAAATCTTCTACTTCTCCGTAATTAGATAAAATAGAAAGATGTTTTTCAACCAGTTTTTGGTATTTCTCCTTAAAATCAGGAAGGTTGATATCACCCACACGTAAACCGTTTCTTCCGGTTTTATCCATATAAGTCGGACCAATACCTTTCAGAGTAGAGCCAATTTTACTGTCACCCATTTTCTTTTCAGATGAAGCATCTAACAATTGGTGCGTAGGTAAAATCAAATGTGCTTTGCGGGCAATCATCAGATTTTTTTTGGCTAATAAATCATGGCCAGCTTCTTTTAATTTTTCAATTTCCTTTTTTAAGATGATAGGATCAATCACCACGCCATTACCAATCAGGTTCATGGTGTGCTTCTCAAAAATACCAGAAGGAATGGTGTTTAAAACAAACTTTTTTCCATCAAATTCTAAAGTATGACCCGCATTTGGTCCGCCCTGAAAGCGGGCAATTAAATCGTATTGAGGAGCTAAAACGTCAACAATTTTTCCTTTTCCTTCATCGCCCCACTGGAGGCCTAATAAAACATCAACAGCCATTTATTATTGGTCAGATTGTTATAAGATTAATTAATTTTTATGTTCATGAGATTCGCAATATCCCGCTTGTAAACGAGTACAATTTCCGTAAAGATTTAAGGAATGATGTTGGATATTGAATTTTAACAAATCACCCATCATAGATTGAATTTGATGAACCCGAGGATCACAAAACTCTACTACTTTACCACAATCCAAACAAATGATATGATCATGTTGCTTATATCCATAAGACTTTTCAAACTGAGCCATATTTTTACCAAACTGATGTTTGGTCACTAAATCGCAAGAAAGTAAAAGCTCTAAGGTGTTATAAACAGTCGCTCTACTCACCCTATATTTTTTATTTTTCATATGGATGTAGAGTGATTCTACATCAAAATGATCGGTTCTAGAGTAAATTTCTTCGAGTATGGCAAAGCGTTCAGGAGTTTTTCTCAGGTTTTTATTTTCAAGATAAGTCTCGAAAATCTTTTTGACCATCTCAATGGTTTCTTGTACAGCCATAGTGATTATTAAAAGTCAAAGTTATTAAAATTTTACGATTAGCGTAAGCCTTTTTAGCTTTTTAGAATTGGCGTTTCTGTCTCAGAATCAAAACGCGAAACATCCGTTATTCCTTTTACCTCCTTTATTTTTTTAATGAGGTTATCTAAATGTTGCGTGTCGTTCACATAAATCATAATGGTACCCTTAAATATACCATCTTCTGTATCCACCGTGATGGAGCGCATATTCACTTTAAAGTCAGTTGAGATGACCTGAGTTAGGTTATTGATCAAGCCAACTTCATCAATTCCTGTAATTTTTAGTCCTGTTAAAAATGCCAGTTGCTTTTGACTCGTCCATTTTGCTTTTACTATGCGATAACCAAAACTCGACATCAATTTTGTCGCATTTGGGCAGTTGGTACGATGGATTTTTATACCATCAGAAACAGTTACGAATCCAAAAACGTCATCTCCAGGTATTGGATTACAACAATTGGACAGTTTATAGTCTATCTTTTGTAAATCCTCCCCAATTAAAAGAATATCACTATCCTTGGTTTTGACTTGTTTAATGAGGCTATTAATTTTCTCGCCTTCATCTTGCTGCGGAGGTTTTTGTTCGACTATTCTTTCTGATGTAGCGAATTCTTTTAAATCTTTAAGGTCAATTAATCCTTTTGCTACGTTATAAAACAAATCCTGGGTAGATAGTAATTTGAAGAAATAACTCAGCTTATAAATATTATCAGAGTTGTAAGTGATCTTTAAGGATTTCAGCTTTCGTTCTAAAATCTCTTTTCCATCTTCTGCAATTTTTCTTTTTTCTTCTTTTAGTGATGATTTAATCTTGGCTTTAGCCTTTGCCGTAACTACATAGTTTAACCAATCTTCTTTTGGGATTTGTTTGTTCGAAGTAATTACCTCTACCTGATCACCATTTTGTAATTTATAAGATAATGGAACCAGTTTATGGTTTACTTTAGCTCCAATACATTTGGCGCCTACATCAGAGTGGATCTCGAAAGCAAAATCCAAGGCAGTTGCCTCGATTGGTAATTGAATTAAATCCCCTTTTGGGGTAAAAATGAAAATCTCATCAGAAAATAAATTCATCTTGAAATCATCCAGAAAATCCAAAGCATTTGCCTCGGGATTACTTAACAATTCACGCACTTTTTGTACCCATTGGTCTAAACCACTGTCGCTGGATGATTCTTTATATTTCCAATGTGCGGCAAAGCCTTTCTCTGCAATTTCATTCATTCGTTGAGTTCTGATTTGCACTTCTACCCATTGCCCTTTTGGGCCCATCACCGTGGTGTGTAAAGATTCATAACCATTGGCTTTGGGCGATGAAATCCAATCTCTTAAACGATCTGGATTAGGGCGATACAAATCAGTTACAATGGAATAAGCTTTCCAAGAGTCAGCTTTTTCGTTTTCTGGCTTGCTATCTAAAATAATTCGGATAGCAAAAAGATCATAAACTTCTTCAAAAGGAATTCCCTTCTTTTTCATCTTTGTCCAGATGGAGTGGATTGATTTTGGACGACCTAATACACTGGCATTTAGATCCTGTTCCTTTAAAATCCGATCAATTGGACCAATAAACTCATTGATAAAATGTGCTCTTTCAGCTTTTTTCTCGTTAAGTTTAGTAGCGATGAATTTATAAGTTTCGGGCTCCATGTATTTCATGGAAAGATCTTCTAGTTCGGATTTTATAGAATATAAACCTAAACGATGAGCTAAGGGAGCATATAAGTAAACGGTCTCTGAACAGATTTTTAATTGCTTGTCGCGAGGCATAAAATCCATCGTACGCATATTATGCAACCTGTCTGCTAATTTGATGAGAATTACCCTTACATCATCTGCAAGAGTCAACAACATTTTTCTGAAATTCTCTGCCTGCATAGAGCTATTTGCATCAAAAACTCCAGAAATTTTAGTTAGGCCGTCAATAATTTTAGCAACTTTTTTACCAAACTCCCTTTCAATATCTTCTAAAGTGATATCAGTATCTTCCACAACATCATGCAAGAGTGCACAAACAATAGAAGTTGTTCCTAAGCCAATTTCTTCTGCTGCTATTTGCGAAACAGCAATAGGATGATAAATGTAGGGTTCTCCCGACTTTCGACGCATATCCTTATGGCTTTCAACCGCCATGTCGAAGGCCATCCTAATCATTCTTTTATCGCCTTTTTTAAGCGTTGATTTACAGGCTCTTAGCAAAGCTCTGTACCTTTTTAGGATTTCCGACTTTTCAGCCTCTATATCTATGATGTAATCTTTCATTAAAAAATATCGCTCCTACAAATAAAGCATTTTAAATAGCGAATTTAGGGTTACTTATTGCTTTTTTTGTCAATTAATAGCTATAAATTTGTATCTTAAATTATGAAGACAAAAGTTCTGTTTCTTTTCTTAACAGCAATGTTGATGAGTAGTTTGTCAAAAGCTCAGCAAAGTTATGTGAAAGCGGGAACGAATGATACCATCAAAGTTGCTACCACCAATTTGAATGGTGAGATTTTGCCATGGATTGTATTGAATGAAATAACAATTATTTCTACCAGGACTTTTAAATCCAAAGAAGATTTTGATAAGTATAGAAGATTAAGGTATAATGTTCTAAAGGTTTTGCCCTATGCTCGTTTCGCTGGTCAGCGTTACCGTCAATTAGAAAGAGATTTGGCTGTAACTCAAGATAAGAGAAAACAAAAAGCATTAGTGAAAGGTTGTGAAAAAGAAATAAAGGATTTATTCAATGCTAAGATCAAGGATTTATCCATTTCGCAGGGTGAAGTTTTAATCAAATTGATTGATAGAGAAACAGGAAATAGTAGTTACGAATTAGTGCAGGACATGAAAGGAAATGTTTCAGCATTTGTTTTTCAATCAATAGCCAGAATTTTCGGGCATGATTTGAAAAACAAATATGATCCTGATGAAGATAGAGATATAGAAAACATAGTGAGATCCGCAGGATACTATAGTTACCAATAATTTAAAATGACCGAAAATACAATTTACCAATTTAAGGTAGAGAATTCTAAAGGCGAGGAAATAAACCTCCAGCAATATGAAGGTAAAGTTTTAATGATTGTTAATACTGCTTCAGAGTGTGGATTCACGCCGCAATTACAAGATTTAGAAGAGCTTAGAAAAGAATTTGAAAATCAAAAATTTGAGATTTTGGCGTTCCCAAGTAATGATTTTGGACAACAAGAACCTTTAAATGATGAAGCCATAGGTAAATTTTGTGCGATGAATTATCACACCCGTTTTACCATTTTTAAAAAGACAAGGGTAAGGGGCTCTTATGCTTCTCCACTTTTTAAATTTTTGGCGGATAAAAAGCAAAATGGCCATGTAGGTGCTGCTCCACGATGGAATTTCCACAAATACTTGGTAAATAGCAAAGGCGAAGTGATTGATTATTTTTTCCCTTTCACTAAGCCAAACTCGGCAAAAGTGAAAAAGAAGATTCAAAAATTATTAAGTACAACAAAGAAGGATTAATGAAACTAGATATATTGTGCATTGCTGCACATCCAGATGATGTAGAGTTAGGTGCTGGCGGCACTTTGTTAAAATATAAGAGCGAGGGTAAAAAAACTGGAGTCGTAGATTTAACCAAGGGTGAGTTAGGAACCAGAGGTACCGCAGAAACTAGAGCAACAGAGGCTGCAGAGGCTGCGAAAATATTAGATTTAGATGCTCGTGAAAATTTAGGAATTAAAGATGGATTCTTTAAAAATGATGAGGAACATCAATTGAAAGTAATTGAAATGATCAGGAAATATCAACCTGAAATTGTAATTACCAATGCTTATCATGATCGTCATCCTGACCATGGTAGAGCTTGCGATTTAGTAAATGATGCTTGTTTTCTATCAGGTTTGTCGAAAATAAAAACAAACTTAAACGGTGAAGAACAGGAAGCTTGGAGACCGAGGTTATTGCTTCATTTTATCCAGGATAATTATATTGAGCCCGATGTGGTGATTGATATTACTGATTTTATGGAGAAAAAATTAGAATCAGTTAGGGCCTATAAGACACAATTTTTTGTGGAAGGCGTAAATCTTGACGAACCGCAAACCTATATTTCAAATCCTGCCTTTCTTGATGTGATTAAAGGTAGGGCGAGCGAATTTGGTAAGGCTATAAAAGTTCCTTACGCTGAAGGTTTTTTGAGTAAGAAAATTTTAGGTGTAGATGATTTGTTTAATTTAAGATAGTCATCTATTAACGAATTTAGATTTAAGATTTCAGAGCATCAAATCCCCAAACTTTCACAAACTTATCATCACCAACAGAAATTAAATTTTCCCCATCCGTTGTCCAACAAATATCATTTACAGAAAGTAGATGTCCTTCTCTAGCTTTACCGATAGTCAGATTTTTGAAAAGTGAAAAATCTTCTGCTCGCCATATTTTAATAGATTTATCTCTGCTTGCTGTTGCGAAAAATGGAAGCGTTGGATGATAAATAATTTGATAAATAGCAAATAGATGAGCAGGAAAATCACGTTCCAAACTCCAATCCAATACATTCCAAACTTTTAAATGCGCATCTCTTCCACCAGTGATTAGAAATCTGCCATCAGGTGAAAAACAAACAGAACCTATTCCGTTATCATGTCCTTTAAATTGGTGGATAAAAGCATAATCATCTAAATTGTAAACTCTTATCAATTCATCATTAGAGACCGTGACTAATAAATTCAACTTTTGATAAAATGCAAATGAACGAACCTTTTGACTTCCTGATTGAAATTGATGGATGATTTCTTTTTCTTCTTGATTTAGAATGAAAATATTGCCTGAATCTGTTGAAATCAATAACTCTTTTTTATGTGCAATATACTTGATGTCAAAAATAGCAGAACCAACATTTAATTTTTTAACTAATAAGCCTAAGTTTAAATCAAAAAAATAAATTGTTCCATCATTAGCACCAGCAATTAATAGGTTTAATTCTGGAATAATTTCTAATGCATAAACAGTGTGTTGGACTTTGAAAATTCGCTGATGAGTTTTCGTATTTAGATCCCATTCTACAATCCCTTTATCATTTCCAGCGGAGTAAAAAAAAGCTTTATCAGGGTGTGCTATTACCGTGTAAATAGGATTATTGTGGCCAGTTAATGTAATAGCTTTCATATGCTGATGGATGCGTTAGGGATTGTAGCGGATACCAGCCTGTGGTTAAGGCCGCTTTGAGCAGTATGAGCAAAAAGCCCGCTCGAACGCCCTAAAATTATTGATGTCTACTTTCTAAATTCTTTGCAATATCGTTCAAATTCAAACCTTTTTCTTTTAACAGAACCAGTAGGTGGAAGACTAAATCAGATGATTCGTTAATTAAATCAATTTCAGTTTCTGCCAGAGCTGCAATCACCGTTTCTACACCTTCTTCGCCCACTTTCTGAGCAATTTTGTTTAGTCCTTTAGCTCTTAGTTTATTGATATAAGATTCTGCCGTGGGATTTTCGTATCTATCTTTGATGATATTTTCCAGCTGAAATATGAAGTTTTGATTGTAATCTGTTGAAAAGCAACTTCGAGAACCTGTGTGGCAAGTTGGTCCAACTGGATTTACCTTAATCAATAAAGTATCTTGGTCGCAATCTAAGTTGATAGACTTTACATTTAAGTAATTTCCACTTTCTTCACCTTTGGTCCATAAACGGTTTTTGGTACGAGAGAAAAAGGTCACTTTCCCTTCTTTTTCTGTTTTTTGAAAAGCTTCTTCATTCATATAGCCTAACATTAACACTTCTAAAGTTTGTTCATCCTGAATAATAACAGGCACTAATCCGTCGCTTTTTGTAAAATTTATATTCACTGTTTTGGGAATTTTAATTTATTAGGATTCTGACGAGTATCAAAGACTCTTAAAATAAAAATTTTATTATCTAATAAGTTATAAACTAAGCTATTGTGTTTAGTTACAACGCATTTTCTAACTTGTTCTTGTTTATAAATAATGGGGTATGATTGTGGATTATTATGAATTTTTTCAATGTGATATTCTATATCCTTAACAAAATCACTGGCTATTTTTACATTCCAATCTGAAATAAGATAGTTTAAGATATTTAAGAAATCTTCTTCAGATTCTGGTGACCAAATTAACTCATCAACCATTAAACAATTTCATTTTTATTTTAGACATGACTTCAGCATGTGGAATTCCTTTGCCTTGCTTAATTGAATTTATTGCCTCAAAAATTCCTTCTTTTTGTTCTTTAGTTAATGAATCCCATTCTTCTTCATCTTTAGCTAAAAAATTTTGAGAAATAGAAATGAGATTCATTTCTGCTAAAGCTTGTAACAGCTTTTTAGCTTTTGGATTTAAAATTTCTATTGTTAAAGATTCCATTCTTAAAGTTAGCAAATTAAAGCCTTATTTCAATTTGATTGTTTTTTAATAATTGTTTCAACTCCGGAATCAAGATTTCTCCGTAATGAAAAACTGAAGCTGCTAAAGCGGCATCTACATCACTTTTTTGGAAAACATCTATAAAATCTTGAGCAGATCCTGCTCCACCGGAAGCAATAACTGGAACAGAAATCATATCGTTTATTTCTTTTAAAAGTATCGTATCAAAGCCAGCCTTAGTTCCATCTTTATCCATTGATGTTAATAATATTTCACCAGCACCGCGTTCCACAGCTTCTTTTATCCACTGCTGGGTTTGTAATTCTGTGGTTATTCTTCCACCGTTTAAATGAACAAAATCTCCACTAGATAAATGTTTTGTATCTACAGCTAAAACTACAAACTGAACTCCAAAAGCATTAGCCAATTCGTTAATTAGCTCTGGTCTCCGTACTGCTGCGGAGTTGATAGAAATTTTGTCTGCTCCAGCATTTAATAAAGCTTCCGCATCTTTTAACTCGGATATTCCACCTCCAATGGTAAATGGAATGTTAATTTGACGAGCAACAGATTTCACCATTTCAATGGTAGTTTTACGTTTTTCGTGAGTGGCTGTAATATCTAAGAAAACCAACTCATCTGCACCCTGACGAGAATATTGCCAAGCTAACTCTACAGGATCACCTGCATCGCGAAGATCGACGAAATTAATACCTTTTACGGTTCGTCCGTCTTTAACGTCGAGGCAGGGGATAATTCTTTTAGCTAACAAAACAATAAGGGGCTATATTGTGCTTAGCATTTGTAAATTCCAGTCTTTAATTTCATCAATTGAAATTCTGTTTTCGTAAATGGCCTTACCTACAACGCAAGATTCAATCTTATATTCATTCAATTCTTCAATATCATTCATAGAACTGATCCCGCCTGAAGCGATCAATTTAATAAAAGGAGAGTGAGCTAATAGTTTTTTATATAATTCCAGTCCAGCACCCCCTAGTTTTCCATCTTTATTAATATCTGTACAAAGAAATCTGTAAAAGCCTAACTGTAAACAACGATCTACATAATCCATTAATTTAATGGGTGAGCTTTCCATCCAACCAGAGTATTTGATGACTTCGTCTAAAACATCAATTGCGATAACTACTTGGTCAGAGCATTTGGTTTTGCCACAAATTTCTTGACCTAATTCTTCTAAAAATCTAGGATTTGTAATGGCTTGTGTACCTACGATTACTCTGTGAATACCCGAATCTATTAATTCTTTTACTTTTTCAATACTTCTAACACCTCCACCATACTGCACTTTCATATCTGTTTTTTTGATGATATCGAAAATGAACTTTTGGTTAGAAAAGTCTCCTTTGGCACCATTTAGATCAATGATATGAACATATTCGGTACCGTTAGATTGGTAAAGTTCAATTTGTTCTTCCAAAGAAGCTTGATATGTAGTGACCTGATTGTAATCCCCTTCTCTAAGGCGAACAATTTTTTGATCCAACACATCTACTGCGGGAATGATATACATTTTTACAATTTATAAGTGTGCAAAATTTTTAAGGAGTATTTCGCCTGCTTCACCAGACTTCTCTGGGTGAAACTGTACTCCGTAAAAGTTATCTCTCTGTATTCCAGCGGAAAATTTAATTCCGTAATTGCAAAAGGCGACCGTAAATTTAGAATTAAATTCTATAAAATAGGAGTGAACGAAATAAAAATATGCAGATGTGTCAATATCATTAAATAATGGGATATTTTTTTGGACCTCTACCTGGTTCCAACCCATGTGAGGTACTTTTTTTGAGACTTCTTCATTAAACCTCAAAGTTTTTACTGGGATAATTTCCAACATTTTTGAATTGCCTTCTTCGGAAAAGTCGGTGATCAACTGCATTCCAACGCAAATCCCTAAAACGGGTTTGGTTAAACTTTTAATTTTTGGAACTAGGCCAGTATCTACTAGTTTCTTCATGGCAGTTCCTGCATGACCTACACCAGGAATGATGATTCTATCGTAAAAATCAAAATCCGTTTCAGAATTAATCATGCCATATTTTAAATCCAAACGCTCTAATGCAGCTGTTAGGGAGAATATGTTTCCGGCTCCGTAATTTACTATACCTATCATTTTGAAGATTTTAGTATTTAGTAGCAAGTAGCAAGATGTTTAACGTCTTTATACTTGATATTAGAATCTTGCTACTATAAAAGTCCCTTTGTACTTGGTAATCTCATGTTATTAATGTCGCGTTTTACAGCCATTTTAATTGCTTTTGCGAAAGCTTTAAAAATAGCTTCTATTTTATGGTGCTCATTATCGCCTTCGACTTTTATGTTTAAATTAGATTTTGATGCATCTGAAAAAGATTTGAAGAAATGGAAGAACATCTCAGTAGGCATATCACCCACTTTCTCACGTTTAAACTCCGCATCCCAAACAATCCAGTTTCTACCTCCAAAATCAATGGCTACTTGTGCCAAACAATCATCCATGGGTAGGCAGAAACCATATCTTTCGATCCCTTTTTTATCGGCTAAAGCCAGAGCGAAAGCTTCTCCTAAAGCAATACCGGTATCTTCGATGGTATGATGCTCGTCAATGTGTAGGTCGCCTTTGGTGTGTACTTTTAAATCAATTCCACCATGACGGGCAATTTGATCTAACATATGGTCAAAGAAATTTAAACCTGTCGAAATATCAGCATCACCTTTTCCATCTAGGTTAATTTTAATTTCAATATTCGTTTCTTTGGTTTTTCTAATATGTTCAATCTTGCGATCACCCACTTTCAAAAAGCGATAAATCGCATCCCATTCTGAAGTTTCAATAGCTAAAACTTCATTTAAATTTTCAATTTTATTTTGAGCTTCGTTGGCACCTAAATCAGGATTATTATTTAGCCAAATGGCTTTTGTACCTAAATTTTTAGCCAAAACCACATCGTTTAAACGATCTCCAATGACAAATGAATTTACTAAATCATATTTCTTTGAATCAAAAAACTTAGTGAGTAATGCTGTTCCGGGTTTACGAGTGGGCGCATTATCCTTAGCAAAAGTTCGGTCAATGATAACTTCGCTAAAGTGAATGCCTTCATTCTCTAAAGTTTGAAGGATAAAATTGTGTACTGGCCAAAAATTCTCTTCTGGATGCGAAGCTGTTCCTAAACCATCTTGATTAGTGACCATTACCAATTCAAAATTAGTTTCTTTGGCGATTTTAGCCAAATTGCTGATGGCACCTGGATAGAATATGAGTTTAGTAAATGAATCAATCTGCTCATCCTCTGGCTCTAAAATTAAAGTGCCATCTCTATCGATAAATAATAGTTTAATCATCTTTCAATTTTTTTAGGCTATTGATTAAAGCCTGGTTCTCTTTATTCGTTCCCACAGTAATTCGTAAACAACCTTCGCACAACTCCACCTTATTGCGGTTTCTCACAATAATACCTTTTTCGGTTAAATATTTATAAATACCATCCGCGTCAGCAGTTTTCACTAAAACAAAATTTGCATCTGATGGATAAATATCAATTACGAAATCGAAATTCTTCAATGCTAAAACTAGTGCATCGCGTTCTTTTAAAATCTCTTTAATCCAATTATTTACCTGATCTACATTTTGCAGAGCTTCCAAAGCGAATTTCTGCGAAGCTTCATTGACATTATATGGTGGTTTTACTTTATTAAAGATTTCCACAATTTCTTCACTTGCGAAAGCCATTCCCACTCTTAATGCGGCTAATCCCCAAGCTTTAGATAAAGTTTGTAGCACTACCAAGTTGGCATATTCTGTTAGTTCTTGGATAAAAGTTTTTTGTCTGGAAAAATTGATATAAGCTTCATCAATCACCACCAAACCATTAAAATTGGCTAAAAGTGTTTCAATGTCTTCCCGTTTAATTGAATTTCCTGTTGGATTATTAGGGGAACAAATAAAAATCAACTTTGTATTTTTATCAATTGCTTCAGCGATACCTTCTAAATTGAGCTGATAATCTTCCGTCAGATTTACTCTTTTTATTTGCACATCATTAATGTTTGCAGAAACCTCATACATTCCATAAGTAGGAGGGACGATAATTATATTATCTACGCCAGGATTGCAAAAGCTTCGGAATAAAATATCAATAGCTTCGTCGCTTCCGTTTCCTAAAAATATATTTCTAGCTGGTACACCTTTAATCTCACTCAAACGCATTTTTACTGCATAAGCCATTGGATCTGGATAACGATGAAAAGCTTGCGAAAGCGGAGAACCGAATGCATTTTCGTTGGCATCTAGGTAAACAGAAGCCTCACCCTTAAACTCGTCTCTTGCTGAGGAGTAAGGCTTTAAATCTTTTATATTGGGTCGGATGATTTTATTTAAATCAAACATGATTTTTATTTGATGATTTGAAAATTTATTAATTTGAAGATGAGTATTTAATCTTTACTCTTTAATTTCTTTTAAACGTAAACTCACAGCATTTTTGTGAGCCTGCAAACCTTCAATTTCTGCTAAAATCTCTATACTTGGTCCTAGATTTTTTATTCCGCTTTCGCTGATGTGCTGAAAAGTAATTTTCTTTACAAAAGAATCTAAAGAAACACCAGAATAGGAGCGGGCATAAGCACTGGTTGGTAAAGTATGGTTGGTTCCGCTAGCATAATCACCAGCACTTTCGGGAGTTAAATTCCCTGCAAACACCGAGCCTGCATTCAAAATCTGATCCGTAATCTTTTGCCAGTTATCAGTTGCTAAAATCAGGTGTTCGGGAGCATATTCATTGCTGAAAGTCATCGCCTCTTGTAAATCTTTAACTAAAACCACATAAGAATTATCAATAGCCTTAGCGGCGATTTCTTTTCTTGGTAAAACGAACAATTGTTTCTCTAATTCTAAAATGGTTTTATCTATGATTTTCTGAGAAGAGCAAACCAAAACTGCTTGGCTATCCACCCCATGTTCTGCTTGGGCTAATAAATCTGAAGCAACAAAAATTGGATTTGCGGTTTCATCTGCAATTACCAAAACTTCTGATGGTCCTGCGGGCATATCAATGGCTGTGTTGGTGGTAGATTGTACTAAGGTTTTTGCCATAGTCACATATTGATTTCCTGGCCCGAAAATCTTATCTACTTTTGGTATGCTCTCCGTTCCATAAGCCATTGCTGTCACAGCCTGTGCACCACCAGCTAAATATATTTTATTAATGCCTAACAACTGAGCCACGTAAGCTAAATAACCATTTACTTCTCCACTTTTTTGAGGAGGAGAGCAAACCACAATTTCCTTACATCCAGCAATTTTTGCAGGTACCCCTAGCATTAAAAAGGTACTTGGCAGTACAGCTGTTCCGCCAGGAATATATAAGCCAACTCGCTCAATGGCTCTAGCTTCTCTCCAGCAAGTCACTCCAGTAGTGGTTTCTACTTTTTCTTCTTTAGAAATTTGCGTTTCGTGAAATTTTTTGATGTTTTGATATGCGATATTGATCGCATTTTTGGTTTTTTCGGAAATTTGATTAGCTAATCGATTGATTTCTTCTTTCTCAATAAATAAAGAATCCAAGTCAACACCATCAAATTTTAGGGCATAAGATTTTAAAGCCTCATCTCCTTTAGCCTTCACTTCTGAGATAATGGTTTCTACACTTTCACGAATACGATTATTAGCATCAACATTCCTTGCGACCAACTTTTGAATGTCGACTTTGCTTAAATCTTTATAATTATATTGTTTCATTTTAATTTTGTTGGGTTGTTAGTTTATAGTTTGTTAGTGATCTCGAACCAGCTAACCAACTAATTATCTAACCAACTATAATATAATTTTCTCTATCGGCATCACCACAATTCCTTGTGCGCCAGCTGTTTTTAATTCATTGATATGATTCCAAAAATCTCTCTCTGGAATGACAGTATGTACCGCAACCCAATCTTCTTCGGCGAGGTTGACAACAGAAGGGCTCTTTACGCCAGGCAATAAAGCGATGATTTTATCGAGATTTTTCTTCTCGACATTTAAGACGACATATTTTGTCTCTTTCGCTCGCATTACGGATTGAATGCGTTGCAGCAATTCTAAAATTAAAGGATTTGTTTCTTCACCTTTTCTGCCAATCAAAATTGCTTCAGACGCCATCACATCAGCAAAAGGCTTTAAGCCATTGCTTCGTAAAGTCCCACCGGTAGAAACGATATCAAAAATAGCATCTGCAAGGCCTAAACCAGGAGCAATTTCAACAGAACCAGAGATGGTTTTTATATCTGCAGAAATACCTTCTTTATCTAAAAATTTTTGAAGTATTACAGGATAGGAAGTTGCGATTGATTTACCTCTTAGATCAGCAACTGTTTTATAATCACTTTGATTAGGAACTGCAATTTTTAAGGTACATTTCCCGAAACCTAAACGTTGTAAATAAGCTACTTCAACACCAGTTTCGGCAATTACATTTTCACCTACTAAACCAATATCAGCAATGCCGTCTTGTACATATTCTGGTATATCATCATCTCTTAAAAAGAGAATTTCCAAAGGAAAATTAGACACCGGAGAAATTAAAGAGCTTTTATAATTATCGAAGCTTAAGCCACAATTTTTTAATAGTTCTACTGATTTTTCATTCAGTCTACCAGATTTCTGGATAGCAATTTTTAAAGTTTTCAAGATTTTTTTGGGTTATTAATAAAAGACAAACAATTGAGAGTTGAAAAGTTTTGACGTACAAAACAATACTAGATAACATCACCGCAATGGTGATGATGTAGATGATGTAGAGTTGTCAATAATCTTTTCATGTCTTTTTTTAATTTCTATGGAGAGAAATTTCGTTGGACAAATATAAGAACCTAAAAGAGATAATCAAGTTTTATTTAATGAATAAATACCCATTATTAGGTATAAGCTATAGACTCGACAGAGTTTATAGTTGATTAATTAATTAAATAAGATTAAGTAGGGGGATTAACAGTGTAAAAATAGGAGCATAATTTTATAAAAATGCTCCTGTTTATTTTAAGCTTTAGCTCTGTCTAGTGAGTGTTCAATTGCTCTTTTAATTTTATGCAGTCCTTCATGTACGGCTTTATTCATTTCGTCAGATTGAGCACTTGCAAAAATTGGATCATGTCCCTCTAATCTTGCTTCAACATTACATTTCTTATCATCTGAACCAGCTTTACCAGCATTCTCATCGCTTAGATGAATTTCTATTCTCGTCACATGAGCATCAAAACGGCTCAGTTTTTCACTGTACAAATTTGATATATAAGTGATCAACTCTTCTTTTCCTTCAATGTGATTGTCGGTATTAACTTGGATTGTCATAATAATTGGATTTATAATTTTCTTATTAACGTAACATTACAATATTAAAATTGGTTTTCAAAAATCCTTCCAACATTATGTCTTCTATATGATTTGCCGAAAAGGGTATAAGTTTTGCCTAATAATCAATAAAATTAAAAGGTATGCGAATTAAACAAATTATACTACTATTTATTGCAAGTTCTTTCTTAATAGTGTCCTGTTCTAAGAGCAGACATGAAGAATTTGGTAGAAAATTATCAAAGGTTTACAAGAGTAAGCAATACAAAAATTTTGTTGCTTCTGATTATGATGAGGTTTTTAAACAAGAACTCGAAAAACTTAAGCCAGAGCTTCATGACCCAAAATGGATTGATAAGATTTATCAACAAGATGATAACGGGTTAATATTATTGGATGAATTTTTAGTCGATGGAAAAATCGATTCTTTACATCAATATCTTTTAAATGCAAAGTTTCATGGGCTCAATTCTTCATTTTTTCATGCGGATAAGATGACTGTTCTTTTGGATTCATTAAAGTTTACCAAATTTAAAAATGTAAGCGAAAGCTATCCGCTTTTAGCAAAATTGGAGTTATATAGTGCAGATGGACTAGTTAATTATGCAAATATTTTAAAATACGGCGCTGTAAATCCAAAGAATATTCAACCTAATTATTATGTAAGTGTAGATAGACCCAATTTTATTGATGCTGAAAAGACTTTAGATTCATTAGACATGATTAATTTTTTAAAGAAAATACAGCCCAAAAATGGTTACTATCAACGTTTACAAAATTTATTAATTAATGATGAAACGGCAGAAAAGAAATTAACCTCTGATGAAAGACAAAAAATCTACCTCTCCATGGAAAGATTACGTTGGCCTGTTAAGGAATATAAAGGAAAGTACCTTCTGGTTAATATTCCTGAATTTCAATTAAGACTAATAGAAAATAACACTACAGCGTTAAAAATGAAAGTTTGTGTTGGTGAAGCCGGAGGGCATGAAACACCAATTTTAAGTGGAATGGTAAATAGGATGCAAGTAAATCCAGTATGGAATATACCAGAAAGCATCGCCTCAACAGAGATATTAGCAAGCCTTAAAAAAGATTCTTATTATTTGGAAGCTAAAAATATGGTTGCTTATAAAAATGGTGAATTAGTTGAAGCGTCCAATGTGGATTGGAATAATGCCAATATTGATGAGTATTCCTTCAAACAAAACCCTGGAGCTGATAATTCGTTGGGGCAAATTAAATTCATTTTCACTAATCCTTATGCAATTTATTTACATGACACGCCTGCTCAAGCAATGTTCAAACAAGATATGAGAGCAGTGAGTCATGGATGTATTAGGGTTGAACAACCTATGAAATTGCAAGAGTTTTTATTGAATGATAAAAGCGAATCCGAAAAAATTATAAATGAAACAGAGGCCGCGTCAAGAGGTCAGAAAGCTGATTCACGTTGGGTGAAGATTCAAAATCCTGTACCTGTTTTTATCTCCTATTATACAGCATTCACGGATGACAATGGAGCTTTGATTACTGCTAATGATGTTTACGGTTATGATAAACTTTTATTGAACAAGTTCAAAGCTTATATGCCTAATTAAAGATATTTGATTTTAAAATAAAGAATTAGGCTTAACAAAATTAAAATACCGAAAGCGAAATGCTTTCGGTATTTTTTGTTTTTATAATTTCTAAAAGGGGTGTCAAAAAAGCAGCTAATCATCCAATAGCAGTACTTAATTAATCCACTATTTACCTTTGTCGAAATCTATTCTGATAGAAAAAACATTGCTATACAAACCATCGCTTTGATTACCAATATCTGTTAAAGCATAATCAATCGAAAATTTTTTGATCTTAATACCTAAACCTAAATTAGGTTGAAGGCTGTATTGTTGGGAGCCATCGAAATTTGTGGTTTTTTGGATGTTTCCTATACCAGTGCGTAAAAACACAATTTTTTTATAGTCAGCTTCAAATCCTACAGTTGGATCAATACTTACCGGTGCTGCTGAAACTAAGACATTCCTTTTACCATCTGTAGTTAAATTAAAATCAAGTTCGGTAGTTAATCCAAAATTCTGAGAAAGCTTTGCTTCGTAAGCGGTACCTAATATGATTCTTGGTAATGTTGTTTCAGTAGTGTTTTTGGGAATATCATTTCCGGTTGCAGTATAAATACTTGAAAACTTATCGGGATTATAACTCCATGCATTAAAAGTTGTGGTGATATCACGTCCAACAGCTGCAAATTTGAAATGATTCAGTTGATATTGTGCGCCAATATCTAACCCAAATCCCCATGATTTTCCATAATCTCCAATTTTACGATGTATGATTTTAACATTCGCCCCGTAACTTAAACCATTTTCGCCTTCTTTTCTTTTTTTCTGGTTTCGGGCGTAACTAAATAAAAATGCATAATCTGCACTCGAAAAAGACTTTACCCGATCGTAATTAATATTACCGTCCGCATCTATTAATTCAGAAGTATCGGGTATATCATCAACTCCAAAACGAATCAAAGAAGCACTAATTACTGCAGTTTTATCAGCAACAAAAGTGGCAAAACCAGCATAATCATATTTGGCTATTCCTGCAAAATATTCAGAGTGCATTAAACTGAATTGAGTATTTGATTTCATATTGATTAATCCTGCCGGATTCCAATATCCTGAGGTTACATCGCTTATAGAAGAAACCACTGAACCTGCCATTCCAAAAGCTCTGGAACCTACTCCAATTTGTAAAAACTCGTTAGAATATTTTCTTTTTTGGGCAAAAAGAAACATGGGCAGAGAAAATATAAGTAGAAACAACGACCTTTTTATCATTGGTTTAATTGCGCATCAATCATTTCAAATATAAATATAAATTCTTCTGAGAGGCTTTTTTTATAATCTAATAAAGAATAAGTTAGCGCAGTTTCTTGCTCCAAAGTAAAAGGATTTTTCCATAACCTCATGCAAATACGCCTGAGAGCATAAGTGATTTTTTCGGGATTGATATAACTAAATAAATATTTTTCCTTTTTAAACATCTCAAAAAAATGAAAAAACTTATCCGTGTTTTCAATACCATTTAAAAGAAGAAATTCTTCTAAAATATGATTTTCCACCTGCTCTAAATGTTTATAAAACTGATCAACGTTGATCATTTGATGAGTCATCAATAAACTATCTAGCATCAGCTCCAAACTAATATGGCCTAAAAAAAATGGCTTTACTGGAGAATCTTCAAGATTTTCTCTGATTCGTAATTTGATTTGGTGTTGATGATGTTTAAAGAAAGTAGAGTTGTGAAATAATTGATCAACCGCCAAATGTCTTTTCCATCCATTTAATAAAGCTAAATGGTCATCGCTTTTAAATAGATGTTCATGCTTTTCGGGATGAGCATTCCAATTTTTATCTGCATTTTTCAACAAATCAGGAAGAACCATACCTACAATTTCGTAAGAATTGGTCTTTGCTTTATCGAAATAATAATGAGATAAAAAATTCATATACTTCCTAACCTTTACGTTTTCATAATTATAATGATACAATTTCTCGCGAAATCCTATATTTGCGCTTTTGAAAGATAATACAAATTTTAAAATATCAGAAAGATGAATTTTGTTGAAGAATTACGTTGGCGAGGATTGTTGCATGATATCATGCCTGGGACCGAAGAAGAACTAGCTAAAGGTATGGCGGCAGGTTATATAGGTTTCGATCCAACGGCAGATTCTTTACATGTAGGAAGTTTACTTCAGATATTTACTTTAATGCGTTTCCAACAAGCTGGGCATAAGCCTTTTGCTTTAGTAGGTGGCGCAACCGGAATGGTGGGTGATCCTTCTGGTAAATCTCAGGAAAGAAATTTATTGTCCGAAGATATTTTAAATCATAACCTAGAAGGAATTCAATCTCAGTTAGAACGTTTTTTAGATTTTGATTGTGGCGCAAACAGTGCTGAAATTGTAAATAATTACGACTGGTTTAAAAGCTTTACTTTTTTAGATTTTATCAGAGATGTGGGTAAGCATATCACGGTAAATTATATGATGGCGAAGGATTCTGTAAAGAAGCGTTTAGAAAGTGAAGTGGGGATGTCTTTCACTGAATTTTCTTATCAACTGGTTCAAGGATACGATTTTTACTATCTGTGGAAACACAAAAATTGTGTGCTTCAGATGGGTGGTTCAGATCAGTGGGGAAATATTGTAACCGGGACAGAATTCATTAGAAGAAAAGACGGCGGACAAGCTTTTGCGTTAACGTCTCCTTTAATTAAAAAATCAGACGGGACTAAATTTGGTAAAACCGAAGGCGGAAATGTGTGGTTAGATGCAAAGAAAACAAGTCCGTATCAATTCTATCAGTTTTGGTTGAATGCTTCGGATGAGGATGCTGCAAATTATATCAAAATTTTCACTTTCCTAAATTTGCAAGAAGTAAAGCTATTAATCAATAAACATAAGGAAGCTCCACATCAAAGGGAATTACAAAAAGCTTTAGCTACCGATATTACCGAACGAGTACATGGAGTTGATGCTTTAGAAATGGCATTAAAAACTACTGATTTTCTTTTTGGAAATGGTTCTTTAGATTTTTTAAGTTCTTTAGATGATGAGGGTGTTTTAGCTGTTTTTGAAGGAATTCCTCAATTCAATATTTCTAAAACTGAATTTGATAATGGATACGATGTGTTGACTTTAATGGCAGATAAAACTTCCATTTTTCCATCAAAAGGTGAGGCAAAGAAAATGATTGCTGGGGGAGGGGTTTCTGTAAATCGTGAAAAAGTTCAAAGTCCTGAAAAGATTTTTGAGGTTTCGGATTTAATCAATGATAAATTTCTGGTGGCGCAAAAAGGGAAAAAGAATTATTTTTTGATTATTGTAGAATAGTTAGAGATATAAATATGGAATTGAAAGAGGTTGCAAAACCTCTTTTTCGTTTTATCCCACCATCAAATTACATCCTCTAATATCACTATTATCAAATCGCCCTAAAACTTCAAAAGTTCCGTTTGGATAAGTTTTACCTAAATCTTGAGTAGCAATAAAAGAACAGGAATGCACATTTGCCAAATCAATCACATTAATTCCTCCAGTTTTTCCATTTTCTAAAATGGATAAAGGATCATTGGTATCTCTGGTGACTACTTTCATCCAAGGCGGGCATTCGAAAATTCCGTCACCTTTCGAATAGGCTTGAGATAGTAACTCTGTCATGCCGTATTCAGAATGTATTTTATTTACATCAAAGCCTTTACAAAGTGTTTGATGAAGCTCTTCGCGAACCATCTCTTTACGCTTTCCTTTCATTCCACCTGTTTCCATCACTAATAAATCAGGGAAGTGTATGGGATATTTTTCTATAAAATCTAGCAGAGCATAAGTGACGCCTATCAATAAAGTCTTTTGGCTTTTAGCTTTTAAGATGGCCAGTGTTTCAAATAAATCGGAATGATTATGCAAAAAGAATCCACTTTCTGGATGTCCAGACTTTTTAACCAAGTCTTCCACCATATATATTAATGAAGATCCTTCTCTTTCTAAATAGCTCGGCAATAAAGCCAGAATGCAAATATCTTTCACGTCACCATAAAAATGCTCAAAACCATTTAAATAGCTATCTTCATAAACCTGCGCATCTTGAACATAATGTTTGCTAGTTTGCGTTCCAGTAGTGCCAGAGCTCGAGAAAACTACATCGGCGAAAGCTAGGTCTTCAATTACAGTGTGTGATTTAAAAAATTCGACAGGTAAAAATGGAATGTCCTTGTAATTTGTAATCTTATCAGGATTGGAATTTAATGCAGATACAAAATCGTGATAAACGGGAACAGTATTGAACTGAAGCTTAAAGACATCTAAACAAATATGGTTAAATTCATCTTCGTTCCTGATATTGAAAATTCTCATTAATCAAATATAAAATTTAGCAATTGATTTAAGCCAAATTTAATCCACAGAAAAAAAATATAAAAAATCAGATGCAGAAGCGAAAATAATTTTAAATTTGATCAATTAAACCAATTTCTGGCCTAAGCCAAAGCATAAATCCCTTTAAAATGAAAAGAGTATTCGCCATAGTTATAATTTTTTTAACATTTACGCAAACGATTTCGGCGCAAAAATTAGCTGATTTAGAGCGAGTTGAGCCCTCTTTTTGGTGGGTGGGTTTTAAAAATCATCAGCTTCAATTAATCGTCCATGGTAATGAAATCTCGCAAAGAGAGGTTCAAATTGATTATTCTGGAGTAAGTTTAAAGAGTGTGGAAAAGGTCGAAAATCCAAATTATATGTTCCTCAACTTGTTGATAAGTGATGATGCACAACCCGGTAAGTTCGATATTATCTTTTCCCTAAAAGGAAAAAAAAATCTGATATATAGCTATCAATTGAAAGCAAGAAATAAGGGGACTTTAGCTCAGGGAGTAACCGATAAAGATTTGATTTACTTAATTATGCCTGATCGGTTTGCCAATGGCAATTACAGCAACGATAAAATCTCGGGTTTAAAAGACCAGACTTTCAGTCGTGATTCTATGTATTATCGCCACGGTGGGGATATACAAGGAATTATTGATCATTTAGATTATTTGAAAGATTTGGGCGCAACTGCACTATGGTTAACACCCGTTCAGGAGAATGATGAGTTTAAAACATCTTATCATGGTTATGCTAACACCGAAAATTACAAGATAGATCCTCGTTATGGAACTAATGAATTGTATAAAAAACTAGTAGAAGATGCGCATCAAAAAGAGATGAAAATTGTGATGGATGTGGTGCCTAATCATGTGGGCTCGCAACATTGGACCGTTTTGGATAAACCTTTTAAAGATTGGGTGCATCAGTGGCCTTCATTCACTAGAACTACTTATAAAGATCAAACTTTATTTGATCCACACGCCTCCGCAGCTGATAAGAAATTAATGCAGAATGGTTGGTTTGATTATCACATGCCCGATATGAATCAAGAAAATCAGATGGTTGCCAACTACATAGAACAGAGTTATATATTTTGGATAGAATATGCAGGAGTTGACGGTTTTAGGATTGATACTTACCCCTACAATAACCTTGAATTCATGGCCCACTGGCAAAAAAGAGTGAAAGATGAATACCCAAACTTCACTTTATATGGAGAAACCTACGTACATGGAATGGCGAATCAGGCTTATTTCACACAAGGGAAAACAGTTAATCAAAAAATAGATACTGAATTGCCTGCAACTACCGATTTTCAGGTCCATTTCTCTTTATTAGATGCGCTCAATCAGAAATTTGGATGGACAGAGGGAGTGAATGAATTATATACTGTATTGGCCAGCGATTACCTTTATCAGGATGCTTATCGAAATGTGATATTTTTAGATAATCATGATATCACTCGATTCTATTCTGGAGTCGGAGAGGATTTCACCAAATTCAAATCAGGTTTAGCCATGTTGCTCACTTTACGTGGTGTTCCTCAAATATATTATGGAACCGAATTAGCAATGCCAGGGGTTAATAATCCCGATGGTTTATTAAGAGCTGACTTTTTAGGAGGATGGAAGGCAGATCAAACCAATAAATTCACCTCATCAGGTAGAACGTCCAAAGAAAATGAAGCTTTCAATTATATTAAAACCCTAGCGAATTACCGCAAAAACACACCCGCTTTACAAACAGGGAAAATGATGCAGTATGTTCCAGTAGATGGAATTTATGTGTATTTCAGATACGATAATGATAAAACGGTAATGGTGATTTATAACGGCAATGATGAGGTAAAGAATTTGGATTTAAAGCGTTTTGATGAACGCACCAATGGCTTTACAGGAGCCAAGGAAATCACGAATGGTAAACTATTAGGTGGATTTACTACCATTGTTTTACCAGCTAGAACCGCCTATGTTTATGAATTAACAAAATAAAAATGAGTGAGATAAAAGCCTGTTTATTTGATTTAGATGGCGTAATTGTAGATACAGCAAAATATCATTTCAAAGCTTGGAAAAGATTAGCTAATGAGCTAGGAATAGATTTTACCGAAAAGGAAAACGAACAATTGAAAGGGGTGAGTAGAGTTGAATCTCTTCAATTAATTTTGAAATGGGGAGGTTTAGAAAAGAATGATTCCGAATTACAAAACCTGGCAACGTTAAAAAATACTTGGTATGTAGACATGATCAATAAAATGAAGGCAGATGAAATTTTACCAGGAGCAAGAGAATTATTAAACGAATTAAGGGCTAATGGAATCAAAATTGCTTTGGGTTCTGCTAGTAAAAATTCTGAAGCCATTCTATTTAAAATCAATCTTTATGATGCTTTTGATGCCATTGTAGATGGAACTATAGTTTCCAAATCTAAACCTGATCCAGAAGTTTTTTTAAAAGGAGCTGAACTTCTAGGGGAGAAACCCGAAAACTGTATCGTTTTTGAAGATGCTGTTGCAGGAGTAGAGGCCGCTATAAGTGGAGGAATGCGGGTGGTAGGTATCGGCGAAAGCCAAACACTTTACAAAGCCGATTGGGTAGTGAGCGGTTTAGACCAAATCAATTTAAAAAAATTACAAAACCAATTATCTTAAAATATTCGATTGCGAAATCCTTTTCGCAAATTTAGATCATCATAAATAATGAAAAACTATATTAAAACCGACGAGTGGAATATTATTGAGGAAGGCTTTCATCCTCATCACCACAAAATCTCCGAATCTATTTTTAGTTTGGGTAACGGACGTTTTGGTCAAAGAGCCAATTTTGAGGAAAGTTATTCTGGTGAGAGCATGTTGGGTAACTACGTTGCCGGGGTTTATTATCCTGATAAAACACGTGTAGGATGGTGGAAAAATGGTTATCCAGAGTATTTCGCAAAGGTTTTAAATGCTACAAATTGGATTGGTATCCATGTTAAAATCAATGGTGAAGAATTGGATTTGGCTAAGGCCGATGTAAAGGATTTTTACCGTATGTTGCGAATGAAGGAAGGATATTTAGAACGTTCTTTTACGGCAACCTTAAAAAATGGAGCTAAGATTAGGGTGAATGCGAAGCGTTTTCTTTCAATTGCTGATGATGAAATTGGAGCGATAAAATATGCTATTACGCCATTATCAGGCGATATTAATTTAGAGATTTTATCACCTTTAGACGGTGATATCTCTAATCAGGATTCTAATTATGATGAAAAATTCTGGATTGAAAGTGAGAAAAGTCATCATCAAGATGAAGTATATCTTACTTGCGAAACCAAGAAAACAGCCTTTCAAGTAGCTGTGGGTGCCAAAATACAATTGGCAGTCGAAGGCGTCTTAGTGGAATCTGATTTTAAGTATCATGAAAATGATAAATATGTTGCATTAAGTACCTCCTTAAACTTAAAAAAAGGAGAGGAGTTAGCTATTTATAAATATGCATCCATCATCTCATCTATGAATTATGAGAAATCTGATTTAATGGAAAGTGCAAAAAAAGCAATTCATAGAGCAGCTTATAAAGGCTTCGAACATGTATTAAAAGATCAGGAAAATGCTTGGGCAGCAAAGTGGAAAGAAAGTGATATCGTGATTGAAGGTGACAAGGCAGCGCAACAAGGTATTCGATTTAATATTTTTCAGTTGAACCAAACCTATACAGGTGAGGATGAAAGATTAAACATCGGCCCTAAAGGTTTTACGGGTGAAAAGTATGGTGGTTCAACCTATTGGGATACAGAAGCTTATTGTGTGCCTTTTTATCTGGCTACCGCCGATGAAAAAGTGGCGAAAAATCTGTTGATTTATCGATATAAACATCTGCAAAAAGCGATAGAAAATGCAGAGAAATTAGGTTTTAAAAATGGTGCAGCTTTGTATCCAATGGTGACCATCAATGGGGAAGAATGCCATAACGAGTGGGAAATTACCTTTGAAGAGATCCATAGAAACGGAGCAATTGCTTTCGCGATTTATAATTATATTAGATACACTAACGATGCTAAATATTTAGCGGATTACGGTTTAGAAGTACTTCTAGGAATCTCGAGATTTTGGGCGCAACGTGTGAATTGGAGTGAGGATAAAAATCAATATGTCATGTTGGGGGTCACTGGTCCAAATGAATATGAAAATAACATCAACAATAATTTTTATACCAGTTATTTAGCCGCTTGGTGCTTAGAATACACATCAGAAGCACTAAAATATGTTCAAGAAAATCACCAAGAACGTTTCAATGAAATTGTTCAAAAAACTAATTTTAAGCAGAAGGAAGAGTTAGGGAAATGGACGCATATCAGAGAAAATATGTATCTCCCTAAGGATGAAAAACTAGGTGTTTTCTTGCAGCAAGACGGTTATTTAGACAAAGAACAAACTTTAGTGAGTGAGCTTTCGCTAGCAGATCGGCCCTTAAATCAAAAATGGAGTTGGGATAGGATCTTACGCTCATGTTTTATCAAACAAGCGGATGTTTTGCAAGGACTATATTTATTTGAAGATCGGTTTGATACCGAAACTTTAAGAAGAAACTTCGATTTTTACGAACCTCGTACCGTTCACGAATCTTCGCTTTCTCCCTGTGTACATGCGATTATTGCCGCAAAATTAGGAGATGAAAAGCGAGCCTATAATTTTTATTTGCGCACCTCAAGACTGGATTTAGACGATTATAATAACGATACTGAAGATGGCTGCCATACCACTTCTATGGCTGGCACTTGGATGGCGGTAGTAGAAGGTTTTGGTGGAATGCGTATAAAGGATGGAATGTTAAGTTTTAGCCCATTTATTCCAGCAAATTGGAAAGCATTCGCTTTTAAAATTAAATTCAGAGGAGCGTTGTTAGATATCAAAGTGAATAAGTTGGGTATCAAAATTGAAAATCATTCTGATCAAAATATAGTGGTAAAAGTATTTGAATTAACACATCAAATCGGCGCACAATCAAAAAGAGAAGTATTATTAGAAAGTGCACTTTAAAAAGGAATTTATATGAGAATCAGTAAACTAAAACAATTACTAGTTATTCTATTTATTTGTGCCCTGATGATTTCCTGTAGCGGGAAATTAAATCATAAAAAAACCGTAACCAATAATTCTGTGGTAAATCATAAATTGGTGATTTACCAAATGTTACCACGCCTTTTTGGGAACAAACAAACCACCAATAAGTACAACGGAACTTTAGCAGAAAATGGGGTAGGTAAGTTTAATGATATTAATAACAAGGCTTTAAAATCACTTAAAAAATTAGGAATAAATTACGTTTGGTACACCGGAGTAATTGCTCATGCCAGCATGACGGATTATAACAAGTATGGAATTAAAAATGATGACCCTGATGTAGTGAAAGGAATTGCTGGTTCGCCATATGCCATCAGAGATTATTATGATGTTGATCCAGATTTAGCTGTGAATGTTAAAAATAGAATGAGTGAATATGAGGAACTCATTAAAAGAACTCATCAAAATGATTTAAAAGTGATTATGGATTTTATTCCTAATCATGTAGCTCGTACCTATCATTCTTATGCAAAACCTGCTGACGTTAAAGATTTTGGAGAGGATGATGACCAAACCGCTGCCTATAGCCCGAAAAATGATTTCTACTATATACCAGGTATGAAATTTATGGTCCCTTCAGGCTACGATGCTGGCGGAAAAGATTTTAAAAGTCCTTTAAAAGACCAGAAATTCGATGAATATCCAGCGAAAGCTACGGGTAATAATGTGTTTAAACCTAATCCATCTTTAGATGATTGGTTCGAGACCATTAAATTGAATTACGGTATTGATGTTCAGCATGATAGAAATTACTTCACTCCTCTTCCTCCTGTTTGGAATAAAATGAGAGATATTTTAGTGTTTTGGGCTAAAAAAGGGGTAGACGGTTTTAGATGTGATGTAGCAGAGTTTGTTCCAGTTGAGTTTTGGAGCTGGGTAATTCCTGAAGTGAAAAAGGTGAATCCGAATATAGTCTTCATTGCCGAGGCATATACTCCATCCAAATATCAAGATTACATTAACATTGGAAAGTTTGATTATTTGTATGATAAAGTGGGTTTATATGATGGCTTGAAAAGATTAATTAAAGATGATAAAAATGCTACTGTAAAAGATATCCATCAAGTTACGCATCAAGAAAGTGTGAATATATCTGATCATATGCTGCGTTTCTTGGAAAATCATGATGAGGAAAGAGTTGCTTCTAAAGGATTTGCCGAAGACCCCAAGTTGGCATTGCCGGCAATGGTATTAAGTGCAACCTTAAGCGGGGGTCCGGTAATGATTTATTTTGGGCAAGAAGTTGGAGAGCCTGCGACTGGAATGGAAGGTTTTGGTGGTGATGATAACCGAACCACTATTTTTGATTATTGGGGAGTTCCTAACCATCAGAAATGGATGAACGGAGGTGCATTTGATGGAGGAAAATTAAATCACGATGAAAAGGATTTAAGAGCGTTTTATTCTAAATTATTAAACTTTTCAGGGCGGGATGAAGCCATCAAATTCGGCAAATATTTGGAGTTAAATAACTTTAAATCCAATGATATTTATGGAGACAAAGTTTATGCTTACATAAGATATATCGGAAATGAAAGAGTGTTAATCATTGCAAATTTTGATAGAAACAAAGCTTTTCAGCAGAAAATAAAACTCCCTGAAGCGGTTTTATCAACCTTAAAAGCAGACGAATTAAAAAGTATAAATTATATGAATGTATTTACAGATGAAAGTTTAAATATCATCAATATCAAAGACGGTATCAATGTTAATGTTGGACCTTCAGATGTGTTGGTGTTAAAATTTTAACCTTAATTTAGAAACGAATTAAACAACCAATTTCACCTAATCTAAAAATTGAATGAAAGATTTTATTAAACCAAAATTAAGCTTTTGGCAGCTTTGGAACATGAGTTTCGGTTTCTTCGGAATTCAGTTTGGATTTGCCCTTCAAAACGCAAATACAAGTAGAATTTTCTCCACACTAGGTGCTTCTGCTGATGATTTACCATTGTTTTGGCTGGCAGCTCCAATTACTGGCCTTTTGGTTCAGCCAATTATTGGTTATTTAAGTGATAATACTTGGCATCCATACTGGGGAAGAAGAAGACCCTTCTTTTTTATTGGGGCAATTTTAGCATCAACAGCTTTATTCTTAATGCCTAACTCAAGTGTTTTATGGATGGCGGTAGCCGTACTCTGGCTGATGGATGCTTCGATAAATATCTCTATGGAGCCTTTTAGAGCATTTGTAGGTGATAAACTAAATACAGAACAACAAACTGCTGGTTTTGCCATGCAAACATTCTTTATTGGTTGTGGAGCGGTGATCGCCTCTTTATTGCCAACCATATTTTCAGATTATTTGGGAGTAAGTAATAGTGCCACTAACGGTTCAATTCCCGATTCAGTGAGGTATGCATTTTATGCTGGGGGTGCTATTTATTTACTTTCTGTGATGTGGACAGTATTTACTACTAAAGAGTTTCCTCCAGAAAGTTTAGAGAAATTTAAAGCTGAAAGAGCCGAATCTAAAGGATTGAAAAATGCGATTATAGATATCTTAGGTGGTTTCGGAAAAATGCCTAAAACGATGATTCAATTGGCAGTTGTTCAATTCTTCTCCTGGATTGCACTTTTTGCCATGTGGATTTATACAACATCCGCAATAGCAGATAATGTTTATCAAACAACGGATGCGCAATCTGCTGCTTTCCAGGATGCCGGAAATTATGTAGGAATTATGTTTGCCGTTTATAGTGGTGTTTCTGCTTTGGCAGCTTTTATTTTACCAATTTTAGCTAAAAAGACCAGTAGAAAGTTTGTTCATATGTTGTGTTTGATTATTGGAGGGTTAAGCTTAACATCTATTTTCTTAATTACTACCAAGGAGCTACTTATTTACCCCATGATAGGAATTGGAATTGCTTGGGCAAGTATTTTGACCATGCCATATGCAATTTTAGCGGGTTCTTTACCATCTCATAAAATGGGATATTATATGGGCGTCTTTAATTTCTTTGTGGTAATCCCTCAAATTGTAAGCGGATTAGTTTTGGGGTTTTTTACGCAACATTTTTTCAACGGGCATACTGTAAAAACAATTATGTTAGGAGGCATCTGTATGATAATAGCTGGATTTTTAACACTTTTTGTTAAAGACGATGCTATTTTATCAATAAAAAAGTAATAAATATCGTTTTTTATTGCGTTATTAATAAAATTTATATTTAAATACTTTTCTATAAGTGGGGGATAATAAGCATCTTAGCGATGTAGTAAATGCATATAATAGATGAAGAAAAAAGATAAAGATCCAGCTCAAATGAAGGATCCTAATAATATAAAAGATGCAATGGATATTTCAGAACATCCTATTGTTTCAGTAGAAGATTTAGATGAGGAAACCATTCAACATGTTAATAATCCAATTGTTGGTTTAAAGCCAATTGAGAAAGTTTTTTTAGGAGCAGTAAAAGAGGTCAGACAAGAAAGCAATAAGTATATTTTTTCAGATGGGTCTGCCTCAGTAGAAATCAGAGTAGTCAGCGATGAAATTATTCGCGTCCGTTTAGCACCTCACAGTGTCTTTTTAGATGATTTTTCTTACGCCGTTCCCTCTTTAGATCAAAAAGTAGCGGTATTCACTTTTGCTGAGGAAGAGGAGTATTATGCTGTTTCCACAAATACAGTTTCTTGTCATGTCAATAAATCAAACTTCCACATCTCTTTTGTAGATAATAATGGTAAAGTAATCAATGAAGATTTTTTGGGAATGCATTGGGAAGAAAACGACCAGTTTGGTGGCTATTACGTCTATTGTACCAAAAAATGTTATCCCGAAGAGGCTTTTTACGGTTTAGGCGATAAACCTACCGAATTAAATTTAAGAGGTAAACGTTTACAAAATTGGAATTCTGACACCTATTCATTTGCCAAGCATCAGGATCCACTTTACCGAAGTATTCCGTTTTTTATCAGCTTAAATGAAGGAAATGCGCATGGTATTTTCTTAGATAACACTTTTAAAACACATTTTGATTTCGGACAAGAAGATTCAACGAAATTGAGTTTTTGGGCTGATGGTGGTGAATTACAATATTATTATATCCACGGTCCACACATGATGGATGTAGTAAAACGCTACAACTCCATTACCGGGACACATAAATTACCTCCAATATGGGCATTAGGTTACCATCAATGTAGATGGAGCTACTATCCTGAATCTAAGCTTAAAGATTTAGCTTATCAATTCAGAAGTCGTAAAATCCCTTGTGATGCGCTATATCTTGATATAGATTATATGGACGGCTATCGTTGCTTTACGTGGAATAAAAAATACTTCCCAAATCCTAAAAAGATGATTAAAGAACTATCTGATGATGGATTTAAGACGGTTGTCATTATTGACCCAGGAATAAAAGTAGATGATAACTACTGGGTATTTAAAGAAGGAAAAGAGAATAAATATTTCTGTCGCCGAAGCGATGATTATTTTATGGAAGGTCATGTTTGGCCAGGCCGTTGTCAGTTTCCTGATTTTACTAATCCGGAAGTGAGGCATTGGTGGGGAGGTTTATTTAAAGAGTTAGTAGAGGTTGGCGTAGCCGGAGTTTGGAACGATATGAATGAGCCTGCCGTTTTCGGTAAAGGAACATTCCCTGATGATGTACGTCACCAATATGATGGACATCGAGGTTCGCACCGTAAAGCGCATAACGTTTATGGGATGCAAATGGTAAGAGCAACCTACGATGGATTAAAGAAAATCCAAAAAAATAAGCGTCCTTTTACCATTACTAGAGCAGGATATTCGGGCGTACAACGATACAGTTCTTGTTGGACAGGTGATAACGTAGCAAGTTGGGAACACCTAAAAATTGGAAGTTTACAAATGCAAAGATTATCCATGTCTGGGATGCCATTTGCAGGAACAGATATTGGGGGCTTTAGTGGCGAGCCAACAGGAGAGTTATTTACGCGGTGGATTCAATTAGGTGTTTTTTCCCCTTTCATGAGAGCACACTCTGCGGGCGATACGGCCGAACGTGAACCTTGGAGTTTCGGAACGGAGTTAGAAGATATCAATCGTAAATTTATTGAACTTCGTTATAAACTATTACCTTATATCTATTCTGCTTTTTGGGAACACCATCGCTATGGTTTTCCTATTTTACGCCCAGTCATCATGTTAGAGCAGGAAAACGTAACTAACATTTATCGTGAAGATGAATTTACTTTTGGTGATAAAATTTTGGTTTGCCCAATTTTTGAAGAAGGAGGAACTTCGAGAAAAGTTTATTTACCAGCTGGCGATTGGTACGATTACTGGACACACGACGAACTGAAAGGCGGTGAAGAACATTTGGTGCAGGCGCCTTTAGATTCTATGCCAATTTTTGTAAAGGCGGGTTCTGTAATTCCTGAATTTCCTGTGATGCAACATACCAATGAGTTCGAGATTGATGAATTATTATTTCAAATTTATTACTCCAATTATGAGGTGAACTCATTCTATTTTGAAGATCATGGAGACACTTTTGCTTATGAGCAAGATATCTACTTGGAGAAAAAATTTATTGTTAATGGCGACGACAAATCGATGATGATCAAACAATCGGTTGAGGGTTTATTTACACCCAGATACGAAACTTATGACCTTAAACTAATCGGATTACCGTTTCAGCCAGCTAAAGTAACTGTTGATGGGAAAGATTATGTAGGTAGCCTAGAATTTGATGATTTAAAGCGGGTTCGAATAAAAGTATCCAAGCATTTTAAAAACATCCAGATTTTTAAATAATTTACTAAGCCCCCCGATTATTCGGGGGGCTTTTTTTATGGCTCATTTTTTACAATCTCATAAATTTTTAAAACATATTTTTATTTCAATTAAATATGTAAATTGTCAGAGTAGTCTATCTCAGATTATTAAAACCGAATTATAAATGCAATTAAGGATTCTCAGTTAATGGCAAAAAAAAATATAGGTACTCTAAAAGAGTCCATCCCAAAAGAAAAGAAAGTTGTAGCTAAAAAGCAAGAAATTAAAACAACTGCTAAACCAGTAGAAAAAACGACTCCTGTAAATAAAAAGACTGCCAACGCAAAGAAAAAAGAAGAAGTAAGCATTACTCCTTTATCTCCCAATGTAATTCCATATACCCGTTTTACTGATTTTGATGTGATGCTTTTTAAGTCTGGGAAGCACTATAAATTGTATGAGAAATTAGGCTCACATGTAGTTACTCATGAAGGAGAAACCGGAACTTACTTTGCCGTTTGGGCACCAAATGGTAATTATGTGTCTGTTGTCGGTAACTTTAATCATTGGGACAAGGCCTCACATCCGCTTTATGTAAGATGGGATGGCACTGGGATTTGGGAAGGCTTTATTCCACATGTTGGACATGGAGAAACTTATAAATATTTCATCAACTCCACTACTGGAGAAGATTTAGAAAAGGCAGATCCTTTTGCTTTAAGGGCAGAAGAACCACCGCGTACCGCTTCTATTATTTGGGATACTTGGTACGAATGGCAAGATAAACCTTGGATGCAAACCAGACATACTAAAAATGCATTGAATAAGCCCATGTCGGTTTATGAAGTTCATTTTGGTTCATGGTCAAGAGGAGTTGAATCTCCAGATCAGTTTTTATCCTATCGGGATATGGCCAGTAAAATGGTCCCCTATGTGAAAGAAATGGGCTTTACGCATGTCGAGTTTATGCCATTGATGGAGCATCCATTTTATCCAAGCTGGGGCTATCAAATTACAGGATATTTCGCGGCTTCCAGCAGATATGGAACGCCTCAGGATTTAATGTATTTAATCGAACAATTCCACAGTAGTGGGATTGGGGTAATTATGGATTGGGTACCGTCGCATTTCCCAGGTGATGCGCATGGATTATATAATTTCGATGGTTCACATCTTTACGAACACGCAGATGAACGCAAAGGATTTCACCCTGATTGGAAATCCTATATTTTCAATTATGGACGAAACGAAGTAAGGGCATTCTTAATTTCTAATGCACTTTTCTGGTTAGATCGTTATCATATTGATGGATTAAGAGTAGATGCTGTTGCATCTATGTTATATTTAGATTACTCTAGGAAAGAAGGTGAGTGGATTCCAAATGAATTTGGAGGAAGAGAGAACCTAGAGGCAGTATCCTTATTAAAAGAATTTAACGAAGCCGTGTATGCGCACTTTCCAGATGTGCAAACCATCGCCGAAGAATCAACCTCATTCTCTGGCGTAAGTCATCCGACTTATACTGGTGGGTTAGGATTCGGCCAAAAATGGATGATGGGCTGGATGAATGATACGTTGAGTTATTTTAAAGAAGATCCAATCAATCGTAAGTATCATCACTCGGAATTAACTTTTAGCACCATTTACGCCTTTACCGAGAACTTTATGTTGCCGCTGTCGCATGATGAAGTGGTGCATGGTAAAAAATCATTGATTTATAAAATGCCGGGCGACGAATGGCAACAATTTGCTAACCTTCGATTACTCTATAGTTATATGTGGACACATCCAGGAACCAAGTTGTTGTTTATGGGAGGTGAATTTGCGCAAACACAAGAATGGAATCCTTCCCATTCATTAGACTGGCATTTGTTAGAGTTTGAGCCGCATCAAGGAATTAAAAAAACAGTAATGGCATTGAATAAACTTTACAAAGAAGAGCCAGCCATGTATGAACGTAGTTTCGATGGTAACGGCTTTGAGTGGATTGTAAACGATGACCACGAGAATTCTGTAGTCGTTTATGCCCGTAAAGGTTTAAATCCTAAGGACGATTTAATCATCGCTTTAAACCTAACACCTGTTCCACGACCAAGTTATCGTTTTGGCGTGACCAGAAGTGGTAAATGGAAAGAAATATTTAATTCAGATGCGAAAGAATTTTGGGGCAGCGGAATAATAAATTCTGATAAAGTAAGCGAACCCAAAGGCAGTCATTGGAAAGCTAATTCTATCGCTGTTGATATTCCTCCTTTAGGAGTGGTCGTCTTTAAAGCGATATAAAATATTGAATGATAGCAAAAAAGCTGATTGGATTATATTTCCAATCAGCTTTTTTGTTTTGTGGGTATGGTGAACTACTTCATAGCCTTAATTTCTTTTATTCTTGCTTCACAGAAATCAATATAAGGTTGGTTTCCTTTAATCTTGGCATCAACATCTTTCAAAAATTTCTGATAATAAATTAAAGCTGATTTAGGTTTTTGTAAATATTGGTCATAAAGTAAGGCAATAGAATAATTTACGGCATTGTCTTCACTAAACTCTTGTGCTTTTTGGTAATCATACAAACTAGTACCATACATTTTCTGCTTTTCACGGTTAGAGGCTAGCTCTTGGTAATAAATATTGATATTATTAGAAATACCTGCTACAATAGCCTTATTTAAATAATCATTGCTCAATTCTATTTGATCTAACTTCCGATAGCATAAGCCTAAGTAGTAAAATGTGGTTTCGTTTGCTAAATCTTTCTTTTCAATAGCCTTCATCAACTCCAAACATTTTCGGTAATCTTTGGTGTAGTAATAGGCTTGTGCTACTTTATTTTCAATTTCGGCAGTAGAATCTGCTAAAGAAAATATCATTTCACCAATTTTAATAACACCTTTATAATCTCTCAAAGCATCTTTTATCAATAGCTTGCTACGCAATAGCATGGTGTTTAATGAATCGGCTTTTAAAGCCATATCCAAAATAGAATCAGCTTGAGGTAATAATTTCGACAATATTAAAATAGTACTTAAGTCTGATGCAACGTCTCCATCCTGAGGATTTAATTGATTTGCTTTATTTAAAAAAGCAGCATATTTAAAGCCATTACCCATTTTTACATAAGTATAAGCCATCTGCTTAACAATATTAAAATTAGTGCTATCTAAATTGTAGATTTTCTGATAGAAGGTCATTACTTTTTTGGAATTTCCTTTTTTGCTAGCAATACTAGCTAAGCTATTTAAAACCGAAATGTTGGTTGAATCTTTTTGTAAAAGGGCTTGATAGTTCTGCTCGGCCTTTGGTAAGTTGCCACTCATCAAATAGGAGTAAGCCAAGCGATGAATTATTTTTGGGTCATCCGTACCATTAGGATATAAACCTTCTAAATAATTGGCCGCTTCTTGATAATGTTGCGACTCCATAAGGTCTAATAACTTGGCGTTATCAAGCTGTGCATTAGCCAATAAAGCTGAGGTTAAGATTAAAAAAGTAAGGAAAATGTTTTTCATAGCACTAAAATAACTAATTTATTAGTTTTCAGCAAATGGAAAGATTTTTTCATTAAAGCCATGCCTTCAAAAAATCTAAAACAAAATTGTATCGTATGTTCTTTTACAAAGAAAATAAATAAATCATAATCATGGAAAAATTAGCATTATTGGCAAGATTAGAAGCCAAACCAGGTAAAGAATTAGAAGTAGAAGCCTTTTTAAAAAGCGCTTTAACCATCGTTAACGAAGAAGAGGGAACTATAAGATGGTATGCTTTAAAGTTTGGCCCTTCAAGCTTTGGTATTTTTGATACTTTCGAGGCTGAGTCTGGACGTGATGCGCACTTGAACGGAAAAGTTGCCGCGGCTTTAATGGCAGGTGCCGAAGAATTATTGTCAGTTGCACCAACTATTGAAAAAATTGAGTTTTTAGCAGTAAAATAAATCTTCGTTAACGAAGAAAAAACATTTAAATTTAATTATGAAAGAAGCCTTGTGAATTTATTGACAAGGCTTCTTTTGGTTGTGATTTATAGTTTTATTAAATCTTTCAGTTAAAATCTATCAAATATCACTTTCTTCTTTAACCATCATATTTATTACAAACATCTTAAGACTATTAATCTTAAATTAAATATTTTAGTGCTTCTAAACTAAATAGATGAATAAATTTTACAAACTAATCTTTGTTGGGCAGCTCATTTGCTTTACAGCAGCGGCCCAAAATAAAACTTTCACCATCACAGAAAATGTTGAGACTTCACCTAAAGCTAATTATCAGTTGGCATCAAGGTTTTCGACCAATAAACTAAAAAAGCTAATTTTCTCAACCAATGCCGATCCACATTGGTTGAAATTGAGTCACCGTTTTTGGTATCCATACGAAAGTCCTTCAGGTAAACAATGGTATATCGTTGACCCTGTTGCAAAACGTAAAAATACTTTATTCGATCTGGATAAATTAGCTGCCGAAATTACTTTGGTGGTTCGTGATGCTTTCGATGCGCAACATTTACCCATAGAAGAGCTTAAATTTTCTAAGGATGAAAAGAGTGTGACTTTTGAAATAAAAAGTTCTATAGATGAGCTGAAACCTGATCGGAAAGATAAAAAAGCTGCCGATTCGCTTCAGAAGAAAATCTTTTCTTTTAACTATGAACTAGCTAACCAAAAGCTAACGCAAATAGAAAATTATCAAAAACCTAAAGCAAAACCAAAATGGGCTTCGGTTGCGCCAGATTCTTTAGCAATTATCTTTTCTAGAAATTATAATATCTATTGGATGGATAAAGAGAATTACAAAAAAGCAGTCAAAAACGAAGATGATAGCACCATTGTAGAGCATCAATTGACAAAAGATGGCGTAAAGTATTATTCTTACGGAAGCGGCGATAGCGGTTATGGTGAAAATAATGAGGAGTATGCCAAAAATCAGAAAAAGAGAAGAGGCGCTTTTGCTGTTTGGTCCCCAGATTCAAAACACTTCGTTTTAGACCGAAGTGACGAAAGAAAAGTGAAAGATTTATGGGTCATCAATAGTACGGGCAAAGGTCGCCCAACCTTAGAAACTTATAAATACCAAATGCCAGGAGAAAAGGAAGGTCCTATTGATGAATTTGTTTTATTTGATTTTGCTGCCAAAACTTATAAAACATTAAATACAGATGCCTTTAAAGATCAAACCATTAACGTTTGGCGTAAAGAGAATTTAAATAAAGACAGAGATAACGAGTTTCGTCCTTCTATTTGGATGGGGAATAATAGCACCTTTTATTTTCAACGTACCAGTAGAGATTTAAAGCGGGTGGATATTTGTTCTTTAAACATTAACACTTCCGAAATTAAAACCATCATTCCCGAGCGATTTAACACGTATATAGAGGTTCAACAGCCCGCTTTAATCGATAATGGAAAAGAAATTATTCATTGGAGCGAAAGAGACGGTTGGGGTCATTTTTATTTATTTGATGGAAACGGAAATTTAAAAAATCAGATTACCAAAGGTGCTTTCCATTGCGAAGCAATTGTAAATGTTGATGAAAAAAATAGGGTTTTATACTTCACCGCAAACGGAAGAGAAGTAAACGAGGACCCTTATTACTTGCATTTATACAGCATTAAGTTTGATGGTACAGGGATGAAGTTATTGAACAAAGGTGATTTTGACCATCAAGTAAATATGGATGATGAAAACCAGTTCTTTATCGATAATTTCTCTAGAGTAAATACCGCACCTAAAGCTGTCTTATTTGATCAGTTGGGTAATAAGGTGATGGATTTAGAAGAAACAGATTTATCGTTGTTGATGCAAACCGGTTATAAATTCCCAGAACCATTTAAAGTAAAAGCAGACGATGGCATTACCGATATTTATGGCGTCATGTATAAGCCTTTCGATTTCGACCCGAGTAAGAAGTATCCAATTATAGAATATGTTTACCCTGGTCCTCAAACAGAGGCGGTAAACAAAAATTTCGGAACTAGCATGAATAGGATAGACCGACTGGCGCAATTTGGATATATCGTCATCACGGTAGGAAACAGAGGCGGAAACCCTGCCCGTTCTAAATGGTATCATACTTATGGTTATGGAAACCTTCGCGATTATGGTTTGGCGGATAAGAAAGCTGCGGTAGAACAATTAGCCGACCGTTTTAAATTTATAGATGTCAATAAAGTTGGTATTACAGGTCACTCGGGTGGCGGCTTCATGTCCTCGGCAGCGATGTTTGTTTACCCTGATTTCTTTAAGGTAGCCGTATCAGAATCGGGAAATCACGATAATAGCATTTATAATCGTTGGTGGAGCGAAAAACACCATGGAGTGAAAGAAGTGGTCACTGAAAAGGATACCACTTTTAAATATTCCATAGATAAGAACCTCGAAATTGCTAAAAATCTGAAAGGGCATTTAATGCTGATGACAGGTGATATTGATAATAACGTCAACCCAGCAGGGACGATCAGAGTGGCGGATGCATTAATTAAAGCTGGTAAGCGGTTCGATTATGTTTTAGTTCCTGGTCAGAGACATGGATATGGCGATATGACAGAATACATGTTTTGGCGTTTAGCTGACTATTTTAACAATTACCTGTTAGGTGATTTTTCCGGCTCGTCGCAGGTAGATATTTTAGAGATGGATAAGGAGATCCCGCAAAACGGGAAATAAATTCAATAAAATTAGTTTCAACGGGGTGTCATTAAAAAGTCGCCCCGTTTTTGTTTTTACAGGAGTTAACAAAATCAGTTCAGTATTCATAAGAATGTATCTCAATTTCGATTATCAATATTTCCTTAATGAGGATTTGAAAGCTATTCCTTTCAGTCGTTCAATGAATTGATCATTGTATGTTATTTAAATCCAACTATTGTATTTTCTTTCAATAGCTACTCACCAGAAAGCCCTCGGTTTTTCATAACAAAAGATGATAAGCTTTTAAAAGTAATGAATAATGGAATCTCTTTTTAAAAAATGTAACAGTTACTTGGATAAAAAAGGTTAACTTCTGGGACAAATAGTATTATTTGTAATAACCTATTATGGAGAAAAATAAATCGGATGAACTTGTTATTGCTAATAGAGAGCTTGCACTTCAGAAACAGGAGAAAAAAGTTAGGGCGGTGGAGTTAGCTATCGCTAATAAAGAACTTGTTTTTCAAAGTAAAGAGAAGGAAAACAGAGCAGCAGAATTGGTGATTGCTAATAAGGAGTTGCTCTTCCAAAATGAGGAAAAACAAAATAGGGCAGCAGAATTAATTATTGCGAATAAAGAACTTGCCTTTCAAAATGCAGAAAAGAAAAAAAGGGTAAAAGAAAGTAAAGAACTTGAAGTAATTAGCAATACGATAAAACAGGCTTCCATGTATGCAAGAAGTTTGATTGAAGCATCGCTTGATCCACTTGTGACTATTTCTCCAGAAGGGAAAATTACGGATGTAAATGAAGCATCAGTAAAAATAACTGGTGTACCAAGGTTAAAACTAATTGGAACAGATTTTTCTGATTATTTCACTGAACCACAAAAAGCTCGTGAAGGATATAAGCAGGTCTTTGAAAAAGAATTTGTTTCAGATTACCCGTTAACTAT
Source organism: Bacteroidota bacterium (assembly GCA_018828585.1). GTDB lineage: Bacteria > Bacteroidota > Bacteroidia > Sphingobacteriales > Sphingobacteriaceae > Pseudopedobacter. The sequence goes on along the minus strand of JAHJVW010000080.1, from coordinate 15,633 downwards.
TCATCATAAAAATGGCACATTAACAGATGTATTATACAATGCATCTATCTATAAAGATGATAAAGGGAATGTATTAGGGGTTTTTGCTGCAGCTAGAGATATTACCGCACAAAAAGCAAAAGAGCTGAGAATAGCCAATAAGAAACTTATTATACAAAATAAAGAGAAGGAAAAACAGGCGTCTGTTTTGGAGATTGCCAATACCGAATTAAAATTTCAAAATAAGGAGAAAGAAAACCGGGCTGCAGAATTAGTTATTGCTAATAAAGAGTTGGCTTTTCAAAATGAAGAAAAGGAGAATAGGGCCGCAGAATTAGTTATTGCGAACAAGGAGCTAGCTTTTCAAAATGAAGAAAAAGAACACCGAGCAGCCGAATTAGTTATTGCTAATAAAGAGTTGGCTTTTCAAAATGAAGAGAAGGAGAATCGGGCTGCCGAATTAGTTATTGCGAACAAGGAGCTGCTCTTTCAAAATGAAGAGAAAGAGAATAGGGCAGCAGAATTAGTTATTGCGAACAAGGAGCTGCACTTCCAAAATGAAGAGAAAGAAAACCGGGCAGCAGAATTGGTTATTGCGAACAAGGAGCTGCACTTCCAAAATGAAGAGAAAGAAAACCGGGCTGCAGAATTAATTATTGCGAACAAGGAACTGGCTTTTCAAAATGAAGAGAAAGAGAATATAGCAGCCGAATTAGTTATTGCGAACAAAGAGCTAGCTTTTCAAAATGAAGAGAAAGAACACCGAGCAGCCGAATTAGTTATTGCGAACAAAGAACTAGCTTTTCAAAATGAAGAGAAAGAACACCGAGCAGCCGAATTAGTTATTGCTAATAAAGAGCTTGCTTTTCAGAATGAAGAGAAAGAAAAAAGAGCTGATGAGTTAGGCTATGCGAACAGAGAACTTAAGCAGGCAGAAGATGATATCCGTAAACTTAATGATGAATTAGAAAATAAAGTAATAGAACGTACCGCACAATTAGAATCTGTTAATAAAGAGTTGGGCTCTTTTTCCTATTCCGTATCACACGATTTACGGGCACCTATCAGAGCGATTAATGGATATTCAAAAATTCTGATAGAGGATTATTCAGAAAAATTGGATAATGATGGTAAAAAAGTACTTCACTCCATTATGCATAATTCAAAGAGAATGGGTAACCTTATTGATGATTTGCTAGCATTTTCCAAATTAGGCAGAAAAGAAGTCTCTGTTTCGAACATTAATATGATTAACCTTGTAAAATTGGTAAAAAAAGAATTAATATTTGACCAAGGTGAAAACTTACCAGCATTTACCATCAAATTGCTTCCTGCTGCTCAAGGAGATCAGTCTTTAATTAAACAGGTGTGGATTAATCTTATTTCCAATGCTATCAAATATTCGAAATATAAACCAATGACTAATATAGAAATTGGTGCTTATGAAAAAGATAACTTGATAGTCTATTTTGTTAAAGATGAAGGAGCTGGCTTTGATATGCAATATTATGATAAACTTTTCGGAGTTTTTCAACGCTTACATTCGCATGAAGAATTTGAGGGTACTGGAATTGGCCTAGCTATTGTACAAAAAATAATTAGTCGACATCGGGGAACTGTGTGGGCAGAATCAATACTAAATGAAGGTACCTGTTTTTATTTCAGCTTACCAGCTATAAACAATTAAAACATAAACAATGAATTACGACGAAGTTGAAATATTATTTGTGGAAGATAGTGAAGATGATGCTATGCTCACTATCAGGGCACTTACAAAAAGTGGGTTTGTCAATAAATTACTTCATGTAAAAGATGGAGCGGAAGCACTTGATTTTATTTTTTGCAAAGGATTATACGCTTCACGAAAAAGCAAGGAAAATCCAAAACTGATATTATTGGATCTTAAAATGCCCAAAGTAAACGGTATGGAAGTGCTGGAAAAAATCAAATCTGATCCAGACTTAAAATCTATTCCTGTGGTAATTCTTACTTCATCTAAAGAAGACCCCGACATAAAAAAATGCTATGCTTTGGGTGCTAATAGTTACATAGTAAAACCTGTTGATAGCGATAACTTTTTTTCTGCTATAAAAGAGATTGGAATTTACTGGATGATTTTAAGTGAGCCACAGCACTAGTGAAAAATGAATTGAATTCTTTTTGGATAAGTAGGAGTAACCTAGTAGAAATGATATTTAACAACACACCGCATTTCAATAATTTAAATTGATGAAAGCCGATTTTAAAATACTTATAATCGAAGACAATCAGCATGATGCCAATTTGCTTATCCGCGAACTGAAAAAATCTGGATTTTCTTTCTCCTTTGAGATTGTTCAAACACGAGTAACGTTTGAGTATGCTCTACAACACTTCAATCCTGATTTAATATTATCCGATTTCTCACTCCCAGCTTTTGATGCAGCTACGGCGTTTAAAATCAAACAAGAAAAATCCCCACATATCCCTTTTATTATCGTTTCTGGTATCATAGGAGAAGAAAATGCTGTTGAGTTAATTAAAAATGGTGTTACTGATTATGCATCAAAGGATAAATTATTTTCATTAATCCAAAAAATAGAACGGGCATTAACAGATGCCGAAGAAAGGAAAGAAAAGGAAGTTATTGCTGAAAAATTAAAAGAGCAGACGGCGGCGCTAATCATTGCCAACAAAGAACTTCATGAAAATTCTCAATTGCTGATGAAGCAGGAAGAAAAAGTTAGGATGATTAATGCCGATCTTTTATTATCGAATCAGCAATTGGAAGAACGCGTAGAACAGCGTACAAAAGCTTTGGCAGAAAGTGAAAAACAGTTTCGAGAAATGATGGAAACAACCCCACAAATTGCATGGACAAACACTATTGACGGAGAAGTTACTTTTTATAACCGACGATGGTATGATTATACAGGTCTTGATTTTGATCATAGTAAAGGTTGGGGATGGCTGTCAGTCGTTCACGCTGATGATATGCAATCTACTTTGGATGCATACAAATTGATATTGAAAAATAATATAGGTGGGGAATTTCAAAATCGACAAAGACGTTTTGATGGTATGGAACGCTGGCATCTAATTCGTATCATGCCTATTAAAAATGAAGAAGGCAAAGTACAGTTATGGTCAGGCACCGCTACAGATATTCACGAGCTTAGACTGTTACAACAACAAAAAGATGATTTTATAAGTATTGCAAGTCATGAGCTTAAAACGCCAATTACCAGTTTAAAAGCTACCTTACAATTGTTGAACAGGTTAAAAAATGAACCTACTTCTATGTTGCCTAGTCTGATAGATTTGGCTAACAATAGCTTAGATAAAGTGATCATACTTATTAAATACCTATTAGACACCAGCAACGTTAATGAAGGACAACTTTTGTTAGATCAAAAGTTATTTACACTAGCTCACGCAATTGAAGAGTGTAGCCATTCAATAAGTATTGAAGGCATACATACTATCCTTACCGAAGGAGATATGGACCTCCAGGTTTACGCAGATGCTGAAAGGATTAATCAGGTGATAATTAATTTTATTACTAACGCTGTAAAATATGCACCCGACTCAAAAGAAATCAACATCAAGATTGAAAAAGTTGATGATATGGCCAAAGTATCTGTTATAGATAAAGGTCCTGGTATTTCTCCCGAAAAAATAACTTATTTATTTGACCGCTATTACCAAGCGGATAATAGTGGTAGTAAATATTCTGGTTTAGGACTTGGACTTTACATTTCTGCAGAAATCATAAAAAAACATAATGGTCAAATAGGTGTGGATAGTGAATTAGGAAAGGGAAGCACTTTTTGGTTTACGCTGTCTACCATTGGGTTGGTCGCCGAATTAAGCTTGGAAACCCAAAGTGTTTAAGATTAGCGATGTAGCAATCTGATAGATCAATAAGCTGATCTTTAATTGTAAGTTTAATATTTGTTTACCAAGCAAATAAGGTGTGCCTATTACATTTTTAGCTATTGGGTGAGTTGGTGTCATGTTAAATTTTTAGTAGTTAAGATCGTTAATATCCTTTTTATTCTCAAAACTATCCTTTGCGTTTAGCGAAGCGCTCTCAACGGATTTTATAATGGAAAAGAGTCTTCAGATTCTTCCCTATTCATTAATCTTTTTCACGCTGCGCTGAAGATTAAGGACAGTTGGGCAACAAGAATTGTTTTTTTTGCATGATCTACTTTTTTTAAAGCAGTAGGGGATTGTTTTTGTTTGGTATTTATTTAATTCTTTGTTTACAATTTATTTTCAAAATAGGGTTATTCAATAAATCCTGACAGCTACATCATCAATGTTAATTTGTTAACTTCGTTTTAGATGAAACGATTAAATACCAAGCTTAAAGTTGGGCTGGCTCAAATTGCCCCCTTGTGGTTAGATAAGGAGGGGACCACTAAAAAAATGCTAAGTTTTGTAAGCGAAGCTGCCGATAAAGGTTGTGACCTTGTTGCTTTTGGAGAAGCTTTGTTGCCCGGTTATCCATTTTGGGTGGAACTTACCAATGGCGCAAAATTTGAATCGAAGGTGCAGAAAGAGATTTTCGCACATTATGCAATGCAAGCGGTAAGTATAGCTGCCGGTGATTTAGCAGTCTTTTGCCAACTCGCTAAACAAAAAAAGATCATGATCATTCTCGGCATCATAGAAAGAGCCGAGGACCGAGGCGGACACAGTCTTTATTGCGCTTTAGTCAATATTAGCCATGAAGGGATCATCAGTTATGTGCATCGTAAAGTGATGCCAACTTATGAAGAAAGACTGGTATGGGCATCTGGAGATGGGCATGGTTTGCAGGTGAGTAAATTAGGCGCTTTTACAGTTGGCGCATTAAATTGCTGGGAAAACTGGATGCCACTCATCCGTTCAACCCTGTATGCGCAAGGCGAAGATTTGCATATCGCTTTATGGCCGGGTAATATTCGCAATACCGAAGAGATTACCCGTTTTATCGCAAAAGAATCCCGATCTTTTGTCTTATCAGTAAGCGGTTTACTCAACAAATCAGATATTTCTTTGCAGCTTCCACATGCGGACTTGATACTGGCAAACAGTCCAGAGCAGTTGGCCAATGGTGGCTCTTGTTTGGCAGGTCCCGACGGCGAATGGATGATAGCACCTGTATTAGGGGAAGAGGTTTTATTGGTTGCCGAAATTGATCATTCCCGAGTTTTTGAAGAACGCCAAAATTTCGACCCATCAGGGCATTATTCGCGTCCCGATATTGTGCAGTTGAGCGTCAACCGAGAACGACAGCAACTTATTCATTTTAAGGATTAATGTGATCTCCCTAAATTTTGAACTATGGTGATCAATGCTGTTCGATATTTTCCGAAGGGAATGTCGAACTGATCAATAGTTTGGATTTGCGATCCCATAAGCAAACTCGATAGATTCAAGCATTAGCGATAGGGTATTTCAAAACCCTTCTGATAAGAAGTACGAAATGCGTTGATGCCGCTATTTGAAACAGCGGATATGTTTTGTAAACCGAAGACTCCGTCTGGAAATATTTTAAAAACACGATGTCGCCTTTAATTTCCGGACGGAGTCCTTATTTTACATTTATGATTTAAGTGATCCTGAAAAACGGAACAATAAACCAGAAAGGGGAGTACAAAAGCCGTTACTCGTTTAAGTGTTCCGTAAGGGTCACTTAAATGCGCTTTTAAATTAAAGGACTTTGTCCGGAAATTAAATAATAAAATTTTGCTGTGGTGAAGAAGTTGGTTTAGATGAATATCGGTTGCTTTATTCCCGGCCAGAGTCCTGAATTTCCTTTAAGATTTAAGTAATCCTAAAAAGGAACACTTAAACCATAGGGGTTACTTGCACAAACTTTTCAATAAGCACTAAAGATAATTAATAGAAGTTAAATAACGTTAAACCACTTCAGCCATTATTGTACAAATTTGTGGTTAGGTGCTGACCTTCTTTTTCTTTCGTTCTGCATATAAAAAGCGTTAAAAGTTGTCGATGTTGAAAATCTTATTGACTTCTTTGAATTTCATTTATTACCTTTATTGCTAAAATTCTTAGTTTATGAAAGTCGTTTCTTTTTTTGCGGGTGCTGGTGGTCTTGATTTAGGTTTTGAAAATGCTGGTTTCGATGTCATTTGGGCAAACGAATATGACAAAGAAATTTGGGAAACCTTTGAAAAAAACCATAAAAACACAGTTTTAGATAGAAGAAGCATTGTTGATATTCCTTCAAACGAGGTTCCTGATTGTGACGGAATTATCGGAGGTCCGCCATGTCAAAGTTGGTCGGAAGCTGGTTCTAAACGTGGAATTGCAGATAAAAGAGGTCAGCTTTTCTATGAATTTATGAGGATTTTAGCAGATAAGAAACCTAAATTTTTCTTGGCTGAAAATGTTTCTGGAATGTTGTTGCCTGCACACAAGGAAGCTTTATCTAATATTAAACAAATGTTTCAAGAAATTGGTTACGATTTGTCTTTTCAATTATTAAACGTTTCTGATTTTGGAGTTCCACAGGACAGGAAGAGAGTTTTTTTTATTGGTTATAGAAAAGACTTAGGATTGAAATTCAATTTTCCAGAACCTACAACTACAAATGATAAGATTACTTTGCAAGATGTGATTTTTGATTTAAAGGACAGCGTTTTGCCTGCAAAAGAAGGGAATTATACAAACGGCGAGGAATGTGAAATTTCTAACCACGAATATATGGTTGGAGGATTCTCTTCGATTTTCATGTCGAGAAACAGAGTGCGTTCTTGGGATGAAGTTTCTTATACAATTCAAGCTGGCGGTCGTCATGCACCAATACACCCACAAGCGCCAAAAATGAAGTTTATTGAGCAAAACTTGAGAGAATTTGTTAGAGGAAGTGAAGATTTATATCGTCGTTTGAGTGTTAGAGAATGTGCTAGAATTCAGACTTTTCCCGATACTTTTAAATTTTACTATAAAAGCGTAGTTACTGGTTATAAAATGATTGGGAATGCTGTTCCTGTAAAAATGGGAGAGATTTTAGCCAATAGAATTTTAAAAGATTTAAAAGGATTGAAAGTCAAAAGTGACGTGAAAATGCAAAAAGTCATTACCAAAGTTAATGGTGTTGTTGTCCGTGAAAGAATGGTTGAAATAATAAATAATATTCCTGTAAATGCCTAAAGTTCCAAGTCAAACCATTAATGGGAAAGCATTTGAATATGCATTGCTAAACCAATTTTTCGAGAGATTAGAGAAAATTACTCAGACTTCAATAGTCGATAATGCGCCATTTCAAACAGCTTTAAAATGTTTTGAAACTTTTGATGAAAAGGAGCAAGGTCAATACAAGTTAGTCGCAAGTTTTGCGGTTAATTTCTTGTTGGATATTGAACCAAGATTGTCCAATGGAATAAGTGAAAAGGATATTTTACAATTAGAGATTGTTTCTGATAAAGAAGGTCAAGTTGGAGATGTTCGAGATGTTTTAGCAATTAGGTCGTTGCAAAAGTGGGAAATTGGGATTTCTGCGAAAAACAATCATAGAGCAGTTAAACATTCTCGTTTGTCGAACGATATTAATTTTGGTCAAAAATGGTTAGGTTTTCCATGTAGTTCGGAATATTTTGCAGAGATAAAACCAATATTTGATAATTTAGCTGAATTAAGAACTGCGAGTAAAGCCACTCAAGAATGGAGTACGTTAGGCGATTACCATAGTTCGGTTTATGTTCCAGTTCTGGACGCTTTCAAAAAGGAATTAGTTCGACTTGATAAAGAAAACCCAGGAATTGTTGCCGAGAGATTGGTGGAATATTTAATTGGCAACCAAGATTTTTACAAGATTATTAAGGGAAAAAGTAAAGTCGAAATTCAAGCTTATAATTTACACGGAACACTTAATTTACCTTTTGAAACTGTAAAACCAAAGTTTAAAATACAACGCTTAAAATTACCAAATAGATTGATTGAAGTAGTTTACCAAGATAATTCTAAAACAACTTTGTTGGTTACTTTAAGTGAAGGTTGGCAAATTTCGTTCAGAATTCATAATGCAAGTTCGAGAATTGAACCGTCTTTAAAGTTTGATATTAATTTAGTGTCTGCACCACATTCATTGTTCGTAAATAAATTGTTTGTCGGTTAGTTTTCAAACGTTCGAGTTTGCACTGTTCGTCGTTCAGTAGGTTTGCACCTAACTTGTATATATACTCAACTCTTAACCGTTTATAACCGTTTTTAACCGTTTAGTAGATCACATATATACCAATCTACCCAAACTTTTTTATAAAAATTACCTTGCAGTTAAAAAATATGAAAAATACCCTATTGTTGGTATAGGTATTCAACCCAAAAGTAGGAGTAAAGCGAATCTAAAAATTATGGGAAACCGTAATAAGGTATTTGTAATTTCGCGTTGCGTTTGCCATAAAAAAAAGCGTCACCTCGAGTAGGCGAGAGGTCTCACATGCAAAATTATGCTTTTAGAATGGAAACCCTACTTGTGAGATGTCTCCTTTCGTCGACATGACGGAAACAATGCGTCACCTCGAGTGGGCGAGAGGTCTCACATGCAAAATTATGCTTTTAGAATGGAAACCCTGCTTGTGAGATGTCTCCTTTCGTCGACATGACGGAAACAATACGTCACCTCGAGTGGGCGAAAGGTCTCATCTGCAATTTTCGACTTTTAGTATGGAAACCTTGCTAGTGAGATGTCTCCTAACGTCGACATGACGGGATTTTGCGGTAGGCCTGTCTACCGACAGGTAGAGATTGTAGTGGTTTTTGTTGCGGCGAAGCAAGTAATACCGTAGCGATAGCGGAGCCACGCAAAGCCCATTACTTGCCTGCCGAGGCAGGAACCGCCCATAAAAAAACCTGAGTAGAAAGTACTCAGGCTTTTTTATGAGTTTAAAGTTATGAGTTTAAAGTTTAAAGTGAGTATGATATTACACTTTCAACCTTACACTTTCCACTTTAAACTATAGTGTAGCCATGTGTTGTAACAAGTCGACAATTTTGTTAGAGTAACCCCACTCGTTATCGTACCAAGCCACCACTTTTACAAAGTGATCATTTAAGGCGATACCTGCATCAGCATCAAAGATAGAAGTACGAGGATCACCTAAGAAATCGGTAGAAACTACCGCATCTTCGGTGTAGCCTAAAATTCCTTTTAATTCACCTTCAGAAGCATCTTTCATCGCTTTTTTCACTTGCTCGTAAGTCGCAGGTTTCTCTAAACGTACGGTTAAATCTACTACCGAAACATCAGGAGTAGGTACGCGGAAAGCCATACCTGTTAATTTCCCTTTGATAGCAGGAATCACTAAACCTACTGCTTTTGCAGCACCTGTAGAAGAAGGGATGATGTTTTGAGCAGCACCACGTCCGCCTCTCCAATCTTTTGCAGATGGTCCATCTACTGTTTTTTGAGTAGCTGTAGTTGCGTGAACAGTCGTCATTAAGCCTTCTACAATACCGAAGTTATCCATTAACACTTTAGTGATGGGTGCTAAGCAATTGGTGGTACAAGATGCATTAGAAACAATGTGCTGATCTTTAGTTAATGTTTTGTGGTTTACGCCCATCACGAAAGTAGGGGTGTCATCCTTTGCAGGTGCACTCATGACTACTTTTTTAGCTCCAGCAGCAATGTGTTTTTGTGCGGTTTCTTGGGTCAAAAATAAACCAGTTGATTCGATGATATATTCAGCACCTATTTCGTTCCACTTTAAATTTGCAGGGTCTCTTTCAGCCGTTACACGGATGGTTTTTCCGTTTACTACTAAATGCCCATCTTTTACTGCTACGGTACCATCAAAAATACCGTGAGTTGAATCATATTTTAACATGTAAGCCATGTAATCTGGCTCTACTAAATCATTTATTCCTACAATTTCAATACCGGGTCTGTTTATTGCAGCTCTAAAAGCCAGTCTTCCGATACGTCCAAATCCGTTAATTCCAATTTTCATTTCTATTAATTTTTGTTTACGTAATAATTTAATAAGTTATATATCGGTTCCTTAATCACAGAACTGATGTTGATTTTCTTTTCTTTGGCTACTTCGCGTAATAAATCCTGATAGTTTGCCGCTACCGAGCCGACAAAATAAATGGGGTGTTTTCCTCCGTATTGTTTAGAGACAGGGACCAAATAGGTATCCATAAATAATCGGAAACCATGCTTTATTAATTGTTTAACGTATTCATCCTCCCGATGTTCTTTTAGAAAATCAATAAATGACGACAAAAAGATATTTGGATGCGATTGTTTGTAAATCTTATCCATAATCTGCCTGCGGTCTAAATCGTACTTTTTGTTAAAAGCAGCTTTTAGGTGGTCTGGCAATTCATCTTTCAAAAATGCTTTGAGGATTTCTTTCCCTAGCCAGTTAGATGATCCTTCGTCGCCAATGGCGAAACCTAAACCGAAGTTGTTTTCGATCACTTTCTTGCCATCAAAAAAACCAGTGTTAGAACCGCTGCCAATGATGCAAACAATACCTGCTTTATCATCACAAGTGGCCCTGGCTGCCGCATCTAAATCATGCTCTACCGATACTTTGCTGTATTTAAAAAATTTAGATAGGGCTGTTTTGATGATTTCTTTTCGCTCTTTTGAGGAAGCACCGGCACCAAAAAAGTATATTTTTTTGATTTGCTCGGCATAGTTAATCAGTTTGGAGTTTTTGTTGAGTAATTGCAGGATAAATTTTTCATCGTTGAAAAATGGATTGATACCGTTGGTACGCACATCTACCACCTCATTGATTTTTCCAGCTAATTTCCAGTTGGCATATCTTGATCCGCTGTATATGATTGCAATCATTTATTTATGCAAGTATGGTAGACATTTCCATTAAGTCTTCCTCCAGTTTAAATTCGTGATCGGTCAAGGCTTCTTTTAAATCGGTTAACACAATTTCGTTACTTCTTAAGCCTACCATTTTTCTATTTTCTCCTTTTAATAATGCTTTTACTGCTGCAAAACCCATTCTACTGCCTAAAATCCGATCAAAGCTGCTGGGACTGCCACCGCGTTGTAAATGCCCTAATATAGTAACTTTTGTGTCGTAAAAGTCGAACATTTCCTTTACTTTTTTAGCAACACTAAATGCGCCACCATTTTTATCTCCTTCGGCAACAATGACGATACTCGATGATTTTTTTTGAGCAGCGCCATGTTCTAGCATTTCAATCAGTTCGTGTATAGCGGTATCTTTCTCAGGGAGCATAATCGCTTCGGCGCCGCCAGCAATTCCTGCTCTCAGTGCAATACACCCTGCATCGCGACCCATTACTTCTATAAAGAATAAGCGGTCGTGAGATTCTGCCGTATCTCTGATTTTATCAATGGCTTCAATAACGGTGTTGGTTGCGGTGTCGAAACCTAAAGTAAAGTCGGACCCATACAGGTCATTATCAATTGTTCCTGGAACACAAATTACGGGAATGTCGTATTTGCCTGAAAAACGCTCGGCACCCGTAAAAGTACCGTCGCCACCAATGGCAACTAAAGCCTCGATGCCATTTTTCTTTAAATTGTCGTAGGCTTTTTGCATGCCTTCGTCTGTTTTAAAATCTAAGCAGCGAGCAGTTTTTAAAATCGTACCGCCCAATTGCATGATATTACTGACCGAATGACGATTCATATCTTCTATGTTATTGTCGATCATCCCTTGGTAACCTTGTTTGATACCTGCAACCTCGCAACCAAAATAAAGGGCTGTTCTTACCACCGCTCTGATGCAAGCATTCATTCCGGGTGCATCTCCGCCTGATGTAAAAACTGCTATTTTTTTGATTTTTGACATGTATAAATGTGGATCTTTGGTTAAGAAATGCTAATATAAGGTGTAATTTTTACACTAAGCAATTTTTCTCGAAAATTTTTTCCAAATTTGTGAAGATTAAATTAACCTAAATAAAATTTTGGAAAACTTACCACAACACTTTGATTCTGTATTCACTGTCGATTGTATCATTTTTGGTTTCGATGAGGGTGAGCTTAAAATCTTATTGATTGAAAGAAATGAAGAACCTTTTAATGGCTGGTTTGCTTTGCCAGGATATTTTGTAGAGAAAACAGAAAGTATAGAGTCGGCCGCCGAACGTATCTTATATGAATGTACTGGATTAAAAGGGATTTATATGGAGCAGTTTTACACTTTTGGTGCCTTAGAGCGACATCCACAAGGAAGGGTAATTACTGTAGCTTATTATGCAATGATTAGGTTAACCAATCAAAAGGACTTAAAGCCAGTCACAACCTTTGCTCGCCAAGCAGTTTGGATGCCAGTGAAAGATATGCCTGAATTGGCTTTTGATCACAGCCGAATATTTAGAAAAGGATTTGAGAAGATTAGAAATAAAATCAGCTATCAACCTATTGCTTTTGAGTTATTACCCGAAAAGTTTACGCTTACTCAGTTACAACATTTGTATGAGGTAATTTTAAATAAAAAATTAGATAAGCGAAACTTTAGAAAAAAGATGTTGGCTTATGATATTTTAAAGGAGTTAGATGAGAAGCAAAAAGGAGTATCTTACCGAGCTGCCAAATTATATAAATTTGATAAGCGTAAATACGCCAAACACTTTAACAAAGAACTTACTTTTACAAAGGAATAAAACACTGATTTAAGGCGATTTCAGACATATTTTTTTATATTTGAAATAACCATTTATAACCAAATGAAAAAAATAATTCTGCTTTTTTGTTTGTGCTTTGGCTCCCTATTTTTCGCACAAGCACAACTTCTGGATTTTAGTCCTAACTTCCCTACAGAGGCTAGTAATATCACCATCACTTACGATGCCAGTAAAGGATCTGCAGGTTTAAAAGATTGCGGTTGCGACGTTTATATCCATACAGGTGTAATTACAGATAAAAGTACGAGTCCATCCGATTGGAAATATGTTAAACATGCTGCTTTTAACACCCCGTATGCCGATGTAAAGTTGACCTCTCTAGGAAATAATAAGCACCAAATGAACATCAATAATCCTCGTTCTTTTTATGGGGTGCCAGCAGGAGAGAAAATATTAAAAATTTCTATGGTCTTTAGAAATGCTGATGGCACCAAAGAAGGTAAAAATACAGATGCTAGCGATATTTATTTGCCAATTTATGAAGCAGGTGCTTTTGCGGTTCGTTTTACTAGCCCAGCTATGCAACCTAAATTTGACCCAGTTACGGAAACGATTTCGAAAAATATTGGAGACCAATTAGCGGTGACTGCCATCACGTCAAAATCAGCTACCATCAACCTTACTTTAAACACCAATTCTTTTGCTAATGCAACGGCTGTAAGTACCTTATCTGGTAATGCAAATATCAGTACATCCGGTTTGCAAGAGGTGAAAGTAAGTGCTAATGATGGCGCCACTACCGTAGAGAGTTCATTTACTTTTTTAGTAAATAGTGCCGTACAGGTTGCGGCTTTGCCAGCAGGAGCAAAAGACGGAGTAACCATAATTAACAATGGAACTTCTGCTATTTTTGATCTCTATGCTCCAGGTAAAAATAATGTATATGTAATTGGAGATTTCAATAACTGGCAGGGTGGTACGGCTAGTTTTATGAAGAAAACGCCTGATGGAAATAATTGGTGGGTACAGATTGATGGCTTAAATCCAAATACAGAATATGCTTATCAGTATTTAATTGATGGAACTTTAAAAGTGGCAGATCCTTATTCCCATAAGGTGTTAGATCCTAATAATGACCAGTACATCCCAGCGACCACATATCCAAATTTAAAAGCTTATCCTACGGGTAAAACCGCTGGAATTGTTTCTGCTTTTACACCAGTACCCACACCGTATATCTGGCAAGTGAATAATTTTCAAAGACCTAAAAAACCGACTTGGTTATTTATGAACTGTTGGTTCGTGATTTTGTAAAGGATCATAATTATCAAACCTTAATTGACACCTTAAGTTACTTGCAAAACTTGGGTGTAAATGCCATTGAATTAATGCCAGTAACTGAATTTGAAGGAAATGACAGTTGGGGATACAATGTTTCATTTCATTTGGCTGCAGATAAATATTATGGCACTCAAAATAAGCTAAAGGAGTTTATTGATGTTTGTCATTCAAAAGGAATTGCGGTGATTTTGGACATGGTTTTAAACCATGCTTTTGGGCAAAACCCCATGGTACAAATGTATTGGGACTCGGCAAACAATCGACCTGCGGCTAATAGTCCTTGGTTCAACGCTATTGCTACCCATCCTTTTAACGTAGGTTATGATTTTAATCATGAGTCACCTGCAACGAAATACTATACCAAAAATGTATTTAACTATTGGCAGTCAGAATTTAAAGTAGATGGTTTTAGATTTGATTTATCAAAAGGATTTACCCAAAAAAATAATCCTAATGATGTGAATGCATGGGGTGCTTATGATGCTTCAAGGATTGCAATCTGGAAAGATTATTTTACTGCGATGACGGCATCTGATCCTAATATTTATGTGATTTTAGAGCATTTTGCAGATAATACAGAAGAAAAAGAACTTTCTGATTATGGAATGATGCCTTGGGGTAATATGAATTATAATTACAATGAGGCTACAATGGGTTATGTTTCTACTTCAGCACTGTCAGCGGGTGTTTATAAAAATAGAGGGTGGACAAACCCGAATTTGGTGACTTACATGGAGAGTCATGATGAGGAACGCCTAATGTTTAAAAATGAACAGTTTGGAAATGTGAATGGGACTTATTCCACTAAAGACATCAATACCGCTTTAAAGCGGATGGAGTTAGCATCTGCATTTTTTTTTACTTTGCCTGGCCCAAAAATGATTTGGCAGTTTGGTGAGCGAGGTTATGATTTGAGCATTAATTATCCATCTAATACTTCAAACGATAGGTTGACCAGTAAACCACCCATGTGGGAATACATGACCAACGTAAACCGTAAATCCTTGTATGATGTTTACTCGAAATTAATCAAGTTGAGAATAGCTCAGCCTGTTTTTGAAACTACGGATTTTGCGTATAATTTAACTGGCGCAGTGAAAACAATTACTTTAAATGATCCTGCTTTAAAGGTAGTGGTAGTAGGTAATTTTGATGTTCAAAGTCAAAGCGCAACAGTCACATTTCCAAATACTGGTAAATGGTATGATTACCTTACTAAAGACAGCGTGACCGTGAATAATACAGCATATATTTACAGTTTAGCAGCAGGTGAATACCATGTGTTAACTTCTAGAAATTTAAATGGCAGTGCAACTGCAACAGCCATCAAGGAAGATGTCATTGCAAAAGATGGAACTTATTTTTATAATTATCCAAACCCAGCAATTCATCAAACCACCTTCATTTATAACTTATCTACCACACAAACGGTATCCTTAAAAATATACGATATTGTAGGTAGAGAAGTGGCTGATTTGTTAAATGAAAGGCAAAACATTGGAGAGCATGAAATTAAATGGGACGTTGTAGCTACTGCAAACGGGTTAGAGGGCTTGTATTTTGCCAAATTGAAGATTGGACAACATGTGAAAACGATTAAAGTGATGTTACAGAAATAGAAAACCCGGTAAAACAAAGAGGCTGTCTCAAAAAGGCGGTCTCTTTTTTTTTAAAGAGTTTTACTATTTTCAATAAATAGTTTCACATTTATTTGGTATAATTACTTGATTTACATATATTTAAGAG
>JAHJVW010000079.1 GCA_018828585.1 Bacteroidota bacterium | reverse complement strand
AATTTTAATAAAAACTATAGAAATGTTAAATAAATTTAATTTTAATAAAAACTTACTGCTTTTTTTAATAGCAGGCTTTTTATCGACAAGTTGTTCTAAAAATAACAAATACGAGAAAACATTCTCAGATCCGCAGCTATATAGAAAAACTGTAAAAAGATTGAGTGATGTAATGGTAGATAATATTTTTTCACCTTCTGTAGCTTCCAGAAATTATGCTTATTCAAATTTGGCAGCTTATGAGGTAATTGCTGCTTTAGATTCACAGTATATTTCTTTAAAGGGACAAATTAATGATTTAGAAAAAATTCCTTCACCAGAAAAAGGGAAGAAATATAATATGGGCTTGAGCTCAGTGATTGCTTATTGCAAAGTTGCAGAAACAGTAACTTTTCCAGAAGGTAGTTTCAAGTCATATACAGATTCTTTAAAGAACTTAGCTTCAAAAGAAGGGATGTCTGATGATGAATTAAACAATTCTGTGAGCTATGGAGATGAAGTAGGTAAAGCCATTATCAACTGGTCTAAAGGAGATCATTATGCGCAAACACGCTCAGCGCCTAAATATAGCGTAAAGAATGAGGAAGGGAGATGGGTGCCAACACCCCCAGGTTATATTCAAGCTATTGAGCCTTCTTGGGGTAAAATACGAACTATTGCAATTGATTCAGGCTCTCAGTTTTTATTGGTAAGACCACCAGTATTTAATATGAAAGATAAAAACTCTATATTTTATAAAAATACTTTGGAGGTGATGAATGTGGGAAATAATCTTACTGAAGAGCAGAAATTTATAGCTTCTTTTTGGGATTGCAACCCTTATGCTATTAATATGTTAGGTCATGTGATGATAGCGACAAAGAAAATATCACCTGGAGGCCATTGGATGAATATTTGTGGTATTGCTTCCAAAATTGCAAAAGCAGATTTTCCTAAAACTATATATAGTTATACTTTTACATCTGTTGCTATCTTTGACGCTTTTGTTTGTGCTTGGGATGAGAAATACAGAAGTTCTGTGATACGCCCTGAAACTGCAATTAATAAATATATTACTCCAGATTGGCATCCATTTTTACAAACGCCACCTTTTCCAGAATATCCTAGTGCTCACTCGGTTATTTCAAACGCTGCTTCTTGTGTTCTAACTAAAATATATGGAGATAATTTTGCTTTTACCGACACAAGTGAAATAGAATTTGGAATTCCTGAAAGATCATTCAAATCGTTTATTGCTGCGGCTAACGAGGCAGGTATTTCTAGGTTATACGGTGGTATACATTACCGTACTGGTGTAGAGGAGGGTTTAACGCAAGGCACCCAGATAGGGAAATTTGTAGTAGATAAACTTAAAATGAAAAAATAATGAAGTGTTTTAAGAAGGTTTTTACAATTGGCTTTTTAGTCATAAGTAGTTATAATTTACAGGCTCAAAATCAAACTCCAGATCAACTTTACGGCGAATTATTTAAAAGAGTTCAATTGGAACAAATATTTGCTGATGGTAAAACATTTGTTGACATGGTACCTCTTAAAGCCCCAGAAGAAATTATGAAGGCGTATCATCAGACAAAAGATGAGGCTGGTTTTTCTTTTAAAGACTTTGTTCAGCAAAATTTTGAGCTTCCTAAGTCTACTCAATCTACTTATGGAGTTAAAAATCATATCAAACAGCTTTGGAAAGTTTTAGAGCGGAAACCTGACAGCTTAATTCAAGGTAGTACTTTGATTCCACTGCCATATAATTATATCGTACCTGGAGGGAGATTTAGAGAAGTATATTATTGGGATTCTTATTTTACGATGCTTGGATTAGAAGAAAGCGGAGAAATTAATACCATAGAAAATATGGTGAAGAACTTTGCTTTTTTAATTGATAAATTTGGCCATATTCCAAACGGAAACAGAACTTATTATATCAGTAGATCTCAACCACCGTTTTTTGCTTTAATGGTCGAATTATTGGCAAATATCAAAGGCGATGGAGTTTACAAAACTTTCTTACCACAATTATTAAAAGAACATGAATACTGGACATCTGGAGATAGATTAGTTGACATTAGCAAAGGAGAAAGGTTAAGTAGATATTGGGATGATAATGATTCGCCGAGACAGGAAAGTTATCGGGAGGATTTTTTAGTAGCCCAAAAAAGCGATAGAAATTTGAGTGAAATGTACCATCATTTAAGAGCAGGTGCAGCAAGCGGATGGGATTTTAGCAGCCGTTGGTTTGATGATCAGAAATCTATCGGAACAATTAAAACTACTGACATTATTCCTGTTGATTTAAATGCTTTGCTTTATCGTCAGGAGATGATTATTGCGCAGGCATATAATTTTAATAATGAATCTAAACAAGCCAATATCTTTAAAAATAAAGCTGTTGAACGACTAAAATTGATAGAGAAGTATTGTTGGAATAAATCAAAATCATTTTATACCGATTATGATTTTGTAAAAAAAGAACAGCAATCTCAAATTACAGCAGCCGGTCTGGTTCCTTTATTTGCAATTCCAAACGCGGGTATTATCCAAAATCACTTAGTAGATATTGTAAATCAAACAAAAGAAAACTTATTAAAAGATGGAGGAATTGTTACCACAACAATTAATTCAAACCAACAATGGGATGCTCCAAATGGTTGGGCTCCTTTACAGTGGATGGCAATCAAAGGTTTTAACAATTACAATGAAAAGAAGCTGGCAGAAACTATTGCTAAAAGATGGATTGGATTAAACATTAAAGTATTTAATGATACAGGTAAATTAATGGAGAAATACAATGTTGAAAATCTATCTTTAAGAGCCGGAGGAGGCGAATATAATTCGCAAGACGGTTTTGGATGGACTAACGGTGTTTTGTTAAAATTATTAAAGATCTATCCTCAGTATGATAATTAAAAATAGTTAATCATGTAATTTGCCAAATTCTTCCATAATTTTTAGACTTAGCAAAGCATCTTCTAAAGAACAAGGATTATTTCCATTTCCAAGGAAATAGTTGACGGTTTTCTCGATCATATTTTGTTGAATATGCTGAGGTTTTTCAAAATCCAATTGGATCGTTTTGTTGTCAACAGTTAATGCTATTCGGTTCCCAAAAATGGCAAAACTGATTTTTCCTTTTTCTCCAATAATATCACACCTTTCAATTTCATTGTTAGGATGGCTGTTGAAGTTCCAAACTCCCTGAAAAGGAATATTATTTTTAAAAAGTATTTGTCCTGATGTAAAATCTGCGACAACTTCTTTTTTTGATTGATTTAAAGAAAAACCAGAATAATGAATAGGTTCTCCAAAAAGAAAGATTAAAATATCTAATTGATGAGGTGCTAAATCAAAGAATAATCCACCGCCAGATATTTCTGGATTTACTCGCCAGTTCTCTTCTGTTTTCGCAATTTTATCTGAGTCTGGCTTTTGAAATAGTTTTAAATCAATTAAACGGATTTCCCCAATTGTTTTCTGGTCAATCAATTCTTTCAATTTTAAAAAAAGAGGTAGTGCTCTACGATAATGTGCAACTGTAACTTTATTGGAAGATTTGTTTTTAGCCTCAATAATTGCTTCACAATCTTTTACATTAATGGTAACAGGTTTTTCGATGTAAACATTTTTGCCAGCTTCTAAGCTTTGTATAGCATAATCTTTATGTGGAGCTGGGGGTGTTGCAATATAAATTGCATTTACATTAGTATCATTTATTAAATCACTTGCATTTTGATACCATTTTTCTATTTGATGTCTTTTGGCATAATCAGCAGCTTTTGAGGCATTTCTACGCATTACGGCTTCTATTTTAGACTGAGGAACTTTATTGAAAGCTGGTCCGCTTTTTAATTCAGTTACATTGCCACAACCTAATATTCCCCAATTTATTTTTTTCATACCTTATGAGTATTAAAATAGAAGCATCTATTAATTAGTTCACTAAGCTTTTATTTATAAATCAATAGAGAATTTTTTCCCTAGATTTCGTCCACATTTCAAAGATAGTAAGCGCCTCGTCATTTAAAATTTGTTCAGACATTAGTTTTCTTTTTGCAGGGTGAAGATCAATTTCATCGTATATAAAGGCATCATCGAAACCAATATCAGCAGCGTCTTTTTTTGTATTGGCATAATACATTTTATCTAAATGTGCCCAATAAATCGCACCTAAACACATGGGGCAGGGTTCGCAACTTGTATAAATAACACAACCTTCTAAGGTAAAAGTATTTAATTCTTTACAAGCTAATCTGATAGCTGCAATTTCTGCATGGGCTGTTGGATCATTTGTAGTAGTTACCAAATTTGCACTTTTGGCAATTACTTTTCCGTCCTTAACGATCACCGCTCCAAATGGTCCACCGGTTGCATTTTCTACATTAATTTTAGAAAGAGCAATAGCTTCTCTCATAAAACCTGAATGTTTTTCCATATCTAATTTTCATAAAAAAGGCCCAACACGTGTTGAGCCTTTAAACCTTTTATTTGAGAAATTTATTTCTTTTCGCTTTTGTATGCTTCATTTAAACCCTTGATAACTTCTTTAGTAACATCTAAGCTTTCATCAGCAAATAATATAGCACTATTACCTTTTGAGTAAGTTAGAACCATTTTATATCCGTTTTCTTTAGCATGTTTTTTTAGATATTGTGCTACTTTGTCGTAAAGTTTCTCGTTCTCTTGAGCTTCTTCGTTTTGTAAAGCTGTACCAGCATTTTGTTGATACACTTGTAACTCTTGTTGTTTTCTTGCCAATCGTTGCTCAGTTTGTGATCTTTGATCAGCACTCATTGTATTTGCACCTTGTTGGTAGGCAGCAACTTCACGTTGGAAAGCGGCACCTTTATCTTTTAAATCAGCATCTGCTTTTTTAGATTTTCCTTCGAATTTTGTTTTTAATTCTTTAAAATACTGGTAATTATTTAAAAGGGAATCAGAATTCACATACACAATAGAACTACTAGTAGCAGTTTTAGAATCCATAGAATCCACATTAGTAGAAGATTTAGTTTCGCCTTTATTACAAGCAACCACAGCTATCATTAACGCTACTCCGGCAGTCGCTTTAGTAATTTTTGAAGTTAATTTATTCATTTTTTGTTTTAAGATTTAGGCAAAGATAAATAATCTATAAAAGTATCCTAATTAAAATATCAACAGCCTAAGTCTTGTGAACTTAAGCTGTTGAATGGGGTCAATCTATCTAAGTTTTATCGTGTGCTCGATAATAATATTCTTGGTGAAAGTGGAGATATGGAAAAATTTGGAGCGTAAGATATAATAGGTTCTACGTTAACCACTTTAAATTCAGTTCTTCTATTAAGTTGATGCTCTTCTTTACTACATTTATCGCCATCTGCGCATTTATTTAATAGTTGTGTTTCCCCATAACCATGTGAGGTTAATCTCGCTGAATCTGCTCCACTTTTTAAAAGATATTTTTCTGCAGATTGAGCTCTCTTATCAGATAACCAAAGATTGTATTTTGCGGAACCTCTAGAATCTGTATGCGATCTCAATTCCACCTTTACGTTTGGAGTGGACTTTATAAAATCTAAAACTTTATTCAATTCTGGCTCTGCATCTTTTCTAATATTATACTTATCGAAATCATAATAGATATTATTTAATCTTACTAAAAACACTTTTTCACCTTTTTCGACTTCAAATTTTACGTTATATACTGTTGATTCAGTAGCTCCTTTAGTAGTAATTTCACCTTGTTGTCTACTAAAATATTTATCTAAATCTCCCCTAACTACATAGTCTGTTTCCTTCTCTAAATCGAAAGAGAAATCTCCCTTTTCATCAGATAATGTACTAATTTCTTTGCCTGTCTTTTTGTTTACCAAGTAGATTTTAACATTTTGGATTGGTTGTGAATTTTCTTTACTGACAACTTTACCATTAACTGCGAAAAACAAATCTTTGGGGCGAGTACTGAATTGATAGATATCATCTGAACCTTTTCCTCCATCTCGGTTTGATGAAATAAATCCGGTATGATTATCTTTGAAATACATAATTCCGAAATCATCTTTTGAGGAATTCATTGGAGCCTTAAGATTTTGGGGCTCTGTCCAGTTACTTTTACTTCCAGTAGAAGAAAATATATCTAAACCTCCTATGGTAATATGCCCTCTTGATGAGAAGAATAATTTTCCATCAGCTCTTACATAAGGAAAAACTTCGTCTTGTGCGGTATTAATTGTTGGTCCACAATTTATTGGCTTTGTCCAGCCAGATCCGGTGTTTTCTGAATAAAATAAATCCATGCCGCCTAAAGTACCGGGCATATCGGAAGCAAAATATAGTGTTTTACCATCAGGACTTAAAGCAGGGTGTTCAACGGAATAAGTGTAAGGACTGTTATATGGAAATGCTAAAGCTGTTGACCAAATTCCACCTTGTTTAACTGAATAGTATATCGTTTTTTTCATAACAATATTTTTTAATTTCCCGTTATAACTAGCATCATCTACTTTTCCTGCTTTGGTAAAATAAAGTATATTCCCATCTTTTGATATACTAGCAGGACCTGTATGGTAATGGTTATTTATTTGTTTGGGCATTAAAGACAATTTTAGATTACCATTCAAAGTATCATTCTCATTAACAGCTCGGTAAAGTTTTAAATAAGGACTGCCAGTCCAACCGTAGATTTTCTTACTATTTTGTTTATTATTAGACATTAGAAATTCTCTATCAGAAACAATTAAAAATCCTTTATCGTAAGCGATAGGAGAGAAATCAGCATATTCTGTATTAAACCCAGCTTCGTTTTTAATTTTAATGTTAGTTTCAGGATTTTCTAACCACATCCTAGCTGCGTCACAACTATTTGCCAACTTTACAGCGTCGTCACTTTTCTCTGGAATACGCTCAGCATAGGTTAAATAATTGAGTTTTGCTTGTTCAAATTTCTCATTCTGTTTTAGGATGTCTGCATAATACAAATAATTAACAGGGTCGAAACCTGGAAAAGTAAGTACTGTGGCATATGTTTTTTCTGCTTTTACAGTTTGGTTGGTAAATCGATAGCAATTAGCTAATTTTTGTGCAACTTCTAAAGTTGGTTTCTGATCTAATAGTTTTTCGTAAATCTCAATAGCATATTGATAGTCATATTTTTCGTAATATTTATTCGCTTTTCCCAAATCATCAGATAAGAGATTTAAAGGAATTAGATAAATAGCAATTCCTAAGCAAACCAAAATGATAAAGAGTTTTTTAATTTTCATGGTATTAAAAATATCTTGGTGAAAGAGTACTAAAGTCTCTTTTTGACCTAATAGTTATACTCAAAGAAAGTTCATGAGAACCACCTGAGTAACCTTGCAAAGAAGATAAAGAATAATCATATTCATCATCCAATCTCCATACCTTATCTGCATAAAACTCATTTATTTCAACCAATACGTGTAACATTTTACATTTCCTATAACTCCTTTTTTCTTTAAAAGATTTACAGGTGTTTTATAAGATACACCTAACCAGGCCTTATCTCCTACAAGATAGAAGCTTAATTTTCATTCTATTTTATTTAACAATTGCTTATTCATATTTATCAGCCAGTTGCATTAATTTTTAAGTCAGAATGTCTCGTTGTTGTATAGATAATCTAGGTAACAAAAGACCTTTAATCGTTGATGAAATATCTAATCTGGCATTTGCATACGGAGTGGTTGTTCCAATTCCAACAGATGCAGAAGTTTTCGCTAATGTTATTTTTTTAAAGCCTAAAACCAAGATTAAAAAAACAATGGTTTTTAGAGTCAAACGAATTATTGAACAATGATGAATCTTTTGTAAAGAGTTTTGCATAGAGTAAAATAAGTTATCAACGTAGATTTATAAACATTTATAACTATGGGAAACATTAAAATTACTTCTCTTAACAAAGATTATTTATTAATCTGTTTTGATTTTCAAAAGTTTTCCACATTGTGTTGTTAGCATGTAATATCAAACTTAAAATTCGGGCTTTTAACTTATTTAATTATTTTAGGGCTCTTTAATAACGATTACTATATGATACTAGAAAATAATTTTGATTTGAAGCGTATGGCTTCACAAGTTCGTCGAGACATCGTACGGATGGTTTATGAATGTCAATCTGGACATCCAGGAGGCTCATTAGGATGTACAGATTATCTTGTTGCTTTATATTTTAAAATCATGAAACATGATCCATCATTCAATATGGATGGTATTGGAGAGGATTTATTTTTCCTTTCAAATGGACATATTTCACCAGTTTTTTATAGTGTATTAGCTCACTCTGGCTATTATGATAAATCAGAATTGAAGACTTTTAGAAAATTGAATTCTAGGTTGCAGGGTCATCCAACTACACACGAACATTTACCAGGAATACGAATCGCATCAGGTTCTTTAGGACAAGGTATGTCGGTCGCTATTGGTGCTGCTTTAGCTAAAAAGATGAATAAAGATCAATCTCTAGTATTTTCTTTACATGGTGATGGCGAATTACAGGAAGGACAAAATTGGGAGGCAGCTATGTTTGCTCCTTTTAATAAGGTGGATAATTTAATTTCTACAATAGATGTAAACGGACAGCAAATTGATGGACCTACTGATAAGGTTTTAGGTTTATTGGATTTACACGAAAAATTCTCTGCTTTTGGATGGGATGTGATGCATGCGGACGGAAATGATATGGATGGAATAGTTGCGGCTCTGGAAGAAGCGAAAACAAGAACTGGAAAAGGTAAACCAGTTATGATTTTGATGAAGACAGAAATGGGAAAAGGAGTAGACTATATGGAAGGCTCTCATAAATGGCATGGTACTGCACCTAATGAACAGCAACTTGTTCAAGCATTAAATCAATTAGAAGAAACCTACGGAGATTATTAATCCAGATAAAGAATTTAAAATGAAACCTTGCATAACATGCTTGTTATCAAAAATTTAAAATAAAAAAGACGTGAAAAAATACACATATACAGAAAGTAAAGATACCCGTTCTGGTTTTGGTGCTGGTTTATTAGAAGCCGGTAGAAAAAATAAAGAGGTGGTAGCACTTTGCGCAGATTTGGTGGGCTCATTAAAAATGGCCGATTTTATCAAGGAATTTCCAGACAGATTCATTCAGGTTGGTATAGCCGAAGCAAATATGATTTGTATGGCGGCTGGATTAACTATTGGAGGTAAAATTCCTTTTACAGGGACATTTGCCAACTTTTCAACAGGAAGGGTTTATGATCAGATTCGTCAATCTGTAGCTTACTCTAATAAGAATGTGAAAATTTGTGCATCTCACGCAGGGTTAACATTGGGAGAAGATGGTGCAACGCATCAAATTTTAGAAGATATTGGCTTAATGAAAATGCTACCAGGGATGACAGTGATTAATCCTTGTGATTATAACCAAACCAAGGCTGCTACCATAGCTATTGCCGAGTTTGAAGGGCCTGTTTATTTGCGTTTTGGTCGTCCTGTTGTTCCAGTTTTTACTTCGCCGGATCAAAAATTTGAAATCGGTAAAGCTTGGATGGTAAATGAGGGTGCTGATGTAAGTATTTTCGCAACTGGGCATATGGTTTGGCAGGCCATTTTAGCAGGAGAAAAATTAGCAGAAGAAGGTATTGATGCAGAAATTATCAATATCCACACAATTAAACCTTTGGATGAAAAAGCAGTCTTAAAGTCGGCAAAAAAAACAGGCTGTGTGGTGACTTGCGAAGAACATAATAGATATGGAGGATTAGGAGAAAGTATTGCGCAATTGTTATCAACAAATACACCAACTCCTATGGAGTTTGTTGCAGTAAACGATACTTTTGGCGAAAGCGGCACTCCCGAACAGTTGATGAAAAAGTACGGTTTAGATAGCAGTAATATTGTTGATGCTGTTAAAAAAGTAATGAAAAGAAAATAGTAATTAAACTAAATAAACTTATTGAGCCGGAGTTTGAATAAATCTTCGGCTTATTTTTTAAAATGGTAATAGAAGACGAAGTTATTTTAAAAAAATTTGAAGATGATAAAACTCGTCATGAAGCTTTTTCTTTGCTATTAGAAAAATATCAGCAAAAAGTTTATTGGCATATCAGAAGGATAGTTATTAATCATGACGATGCCGATGATTTAGTACAAGACGTGTTTATCAAGGTTTGGAAAAACCTTATTAATTTTAGACAAGATTCTCAGCTTTATACCTGGCTTTATAGAATAGCCACTAACGAAAGTATTACCTTCCTAAAGAAAAAAAGGTCAAAAAATAATGTTTCAATAGATGATCTTTCTGAGGAGCTCGGCGAAAGCTTGAATGAATCGCAGTATTTCAGTGGGGATATAATTCAAAGGAAATTACAAGAAGCGATAATAACATTGCCAGAGAAACAGAAACTTGTTTTTAATATGAAATATTTTGAGGAAATGAAGTTTCAAGAAATTTCGGATATCTTAGGTACAAGTGTGGGTGCTTTAAAAGCATCTTATCATTTGGCGGTAAAAAAAATAGAGGCACATTTAACTACTAAAGATTAAACCTTTTAAGAGAAATCGAATCAATAGAGTATGATGAAAAAAGAGGACGATTATATAGACTGGGAGAAGGAAGCACCTCATTTATACGCAATTCCTAAAGAAAATGCTTTTAAAGTGCCTAAGAGATATTTTAATGAATTGCATCCTCATTTATTAAGTCAGGTTACGTTAGAAGATTTAGGAAAGGAATCTGTTTTCGAAGTTCCTGAAAATTACTTCAACCAATTACAAAGTCAAATTATATCGCAAATTAAGATTGATGAATTGATCAATCAAAATAATGGTTTCAAGGCGCCTGAAAATTATTTTAAAGAAGCTCAACAAAAAATAAAAATTGCAGTTAAAACGCCAAAAAAATCTACCAAAATATTTAATCTTAATTTTATCAGATATGCTGCTGCTGCTTGTATTCTATTGACAACATCCGTTGGTATTTATTTCAATATCAGTAGGCAGCAAAATGTGAGTTATCAACTTTCAAAATTACCCAACGAAGCAATTGAAAACTACCTTCTGTTGCATACAGATGCAAATGATTTACCCGCAATACTTAATCACTTGGATAATAAGTCGGTTTTTTCATTAAATAAAGATCAATTAACAGATGATCAAATAAAAGACTATTTAGAATATACGCCATAAGAAATGAGACGCCTGATATACATTTTAATTTTTTTAATAACAGTTTTTAGTAAGGATAGTATTGCCCAAGGTGGTGGCGGAATGAATCCAAAGAGATCCAAACAAATTGAGGCTATTAAAATTGGGTTTATCACTAGAAGGTTGAATTTAACGCCAGAAGAATCTCAAAATTTCTGGCCAGTTTATAATCAATATCAAGATGAGTTAAATCAATTACTACAGCAAAAAAAGCAAAATAGAATAGCTAACGCAGATAATCCTGATAAATTAGTTGATGATGACTTTAACTACGATAGCAAGATTTTAGAAGTCAGAAAGAAATATCGTCGTGAATTTTCTAAGACCTTATCTCCAGAACAAATAAAAAGTTTATATGCAGCTGAAAGAGAGTTCAGAGAAGAGTTAATTAAGCAGCTTAGGCAAAGGTCCAATTAATAATATTTGATTTTAACCTGATATTAGGTTAAAAATTTTAGGCTTATCTTTGGCCAATGCTTAGTCACAAACAACTTTTTCTCTTAAATACAGCTCAAACTTCAGATTTCCCTAGACTTTTAGAAATTGAAAAAGCCGAAGGTTGTTATTTAATAGATCCCACTGGAAGAAAATATCTTGATTTAGTGTCTGGTTTTGCGGTTAGTAATCTGGGACATAGGCATCCAAATGTTATCGAAGCCATTAAAAAACAGCTAGATAAATATCTTCATGTTACTGTTTATGGAGAATATATTCAAGCACCACAAGTGTTGTTTGCCCAAAAATTAAGTTCGGTCTTACCAAAAAACTTATCCTCTGTATATTTTACAAATTCAGGAGCAGAAGCAACAGAAGGTGCACTAAAATTAGCTAAGAAATTCACCAACCGATCACAAATAATTTCTTTCCATCATGCTTACCATGGTAGTACGCATGGTGCTTTAAGCGTAATGGGTAACGAATATTATAAGCAAGCTTATCGTCCTTTGCTACCAGATATTCATTTTATTAATTTGAATAATAAGCAACAGCTTGATGATATTACAAGTAATACGGCAGCTGTTATTTTAGAAGCTATTCAGGGTGAAGCAGGAGTCAGAGTCCCTGATGCAGACTATTTAAAAGCTTTAAGAACCAAGTGTAACGAAACCGGAGCAGTATTAATTTTTGACGAAATACAAACAGGTTTTGGAAGAACAGGAAAACTTTTTGCATTCGAGCATTTTGATGTAATTCCTGATATTTTATTACTGGCAAAGGGAATGGGGGGAGGAATGCCAATTGGAGCATTTATAGCCTCTAAAAAAATGATGGATGTGTTTAAAGATAATCCAATACTTGGGCATATTACCACTTTTGGTGGTCACCCTGTGAGTTGTGCCGCTGGTTTAGCGACCTTAGAAACCATCTTAGCTGAAGATTTAATGTCACCTGTTGAAGAGAAAGAAAAGCTTTTTCGAACATTATTAAAACACCCAAAAATCAAAGAAATAAGAGGAAAAGGATTAATGCTTTCTATCCAATTAGATAATTTCAAACAAGTAGAAGCGGTGAGTAAGACTTGTGTAGAAAATGGGGTAATTATAGATTGGTTTTTGCATTGCGATAATGCCATGCGTATAGCTCCGCCTTTAATTATTACTTTGGACGAAATCAAGTTTGCTTGTAAAGTTATTCTTGGCGCAATTTCTGCTCATTAATTATTGAGAAACAAAGGTTTTTCAATTTTTTCAAACAATTTCTGACATATCTCGTCAGTATTTAAAAAAATATGAATTTTATGAGTGATTTCGAACAAGTACAAACATTTTTAATTAATAAAGGTGCAGATGTTGGATTGGCACTAATAAAAGCCATCTTGATTGGCTTTATAGGTTGGCAAATTGTGAAGTTTTTATCCAAATCTTTTGCGAAAATTATGGAGAAAAGAGATGTTGACCCATCATTAAGAGTATTTCTTAGAAGTTTGGTTCATAATCTTTTGTTGATTCTCTTAGTTTTAACTGTACTTTCAGCATTAGGAATAGAAATGACCTCTTTCTTTGCCATTTTAGGTGCAGCAGGTTTGGCAATAGGCTTAGCTTTACAAGGAAGTTTATCTAATTTTGCAGGGGGTGTTTTGATCTTAATTTTAAAGCCATTTAAAGTTGGAGATGTAATTGAAGCGCAAGGAGAAATTGCTTCTGTCAGTGAAATTCAAATATTTCACACAGTATTAAAAACTTTTGATAACAAGACCATTATTTTACCAAATGGTAACTTATACAATAATAAAATCATCAATTACAGTACAGAGCCTGCCCGTAAAATGCAATGGGTTTTCGGAATAGGTTATGGAGATGATATTGATTTAGCGAAACAAACAATAAAAGAAGTCATATTTTCTGATGAACGAATCATAGATAAAGAAACACCATACATTTATGTGGACTCTTTAGGTGATAGTTCGGTAAATATTAGAGTTAGGGCCTTAGTTTCAAACGATGATTTTTGGGATGTATATTTATCTAAAATTGAGGAGATTAAAAAAGCATTTGATAAAAAAGGAATTTCAATTCCATTTCCTCAACGAGACGTACATCTTTTTAAACAGGATAATAACTAATAAAAAACCCGATCTTTCCGATCGGGTTTTTTATTTTTACAATTAGTTTTAAGCTTTTATAAATGAGTTTATATCATACTTTTTCGATATTAATTGTTGTGTCAGCTGTTTTTGCATATTTAAATTTTAGATATCTAAAACTGCCACCATCAATTGGATTAATGCTTATCGCCTTAATTGCATCTCTGGGTTTAGTAATTGTAGGGAATTTGTATCCATCAATACTTGGAGATGTTACAGTTTTACTAGAAAGGTTTGATTTTTCGGAACTTCTTTTAGGCTCTATGCTGAGTTTTATGCTCTTTGCAGGAGCTATTCATATAAACATTGAGGACTTACGGAAAGAGAAGATTTCGGTGATCATGTTCAGCACATTTAGTGTTGTGATTTCCACTTTTTTAATTGGGGCCATTAGCTTTTATCTTTTACCATTTTTTGGTCTTCAAGTTCCTTTTATCCATTGCTTATTATTTGGATCTCTTATATCTCCAACCGATCCAATTGCGGTATTAGGTATTCTAAAGGAAACAAATATTCCAAAATCTTTAGAGACTAAAATTGCAGGAGAATCCTTGTTTAATGATGGCGTTGCCGTTGTTATATTTATAACTATTTGGGAAGCCGCTCGTTCTCCAGAGCTTCCCGGTTTTATGGAGATTTCCGAATTATTTTTAAGAGAAGCTGTAGGCGGGATGCTTCTGGGCCTAATAGTCGGTTTTATAGGCTATAGGATGATGCGAAGTATCGATAATTATAAGGTAGAAGTTTTAATTACTCTTGCGATTGTAATGGGTGGTTATACTTTAGCAAGTTGGCTACATGTCTCAGGTCCGTTAGCAATGGTAGTCGCAGGGATTTTAGTTGGAAATCATGGTAAAAAGTTCGCCATGTCAGATAAAACAAGAGAATATGTTTCTAAATTTTGGGAATTGATTGATGATATTTTAAATGCCATACTTTTTGTTTTAATAGGATTAGAGTTATTGATTATTAATGATATTAAAGATTACGTTTGGATAGGTATAACTATGATTTTATTAATTCTGATGATTAGATATGTATCAGTTCTTATCCCTTCATTGATGATAAAGTTTCGAGAAAAATTTCATCATAAAACAGTTTTAGTTTTAACATGGGGTGGTTTACGTGGAGGTATTTCTATTGCACTCGCGTTATCTTTAACGCCCGATCTAAATAAAGAACTGTGGGTTTCGGTAACCTATTTTGTAGTTGCATTTTCTATACTATTACAAGGATTAACTGTTGGTAAATTCACGAAATATTTAAAATTCAGCTAGCCAGTCATTTAAGAGATAAAATATATCTTATAATAATTAATAATCTCAAATACATTTATCAAATTTAGCCTATGAACGTTTTAATTGTTGAAGATGAACGAGGCCTTGCTTTAGAAATTGATGAATTTTTGTCAAAGCAAGGGTACACGATAGAACACGCCAGAAAAAAAGCGACAGCAGAAGAAAAAATATTTGTTAACCAATATGATTTCATCCTACTTGATTTAGGCTTACCAGATGGGGATGGATTTGAATTGCTACATACTTTAAAGAATATTAAAGGAAGGGAAGATGCAGTAATCATACTTACTGCTAGAGGTGAAGTTGATGATAGAATAAAAGGCTTAGAAGATGGTGCTGATGATTATTTAGCCAAACCATTTTCTTTAAATGAATTACTTGCAAGGATGCATGCGGTTATCAGAAGAAAACACAAACTCGAAAAAAATGATATTGAAGTCTTTGGTTTCAATTTAGATATTAAAAACAGGTTAGTAACTTTTGGCGAAGAGCGCATCAATTTAACTAAAAAGGAATTTGAGATTTTTAATTACTTAGTACTCAATAAGAACAGAGTGATTAGTCGTGTGAACTTAACTGAGCATGTT
This sequence comes from Bacteroidota bacterium, assembly GCA_018828585.1. Classification (GTDB taxonomy): domain Bacteria; phylum Bacteroidota; class Bacteroidia; order Sphingobacteriales; family Sphingobacteriaceae; genus Pseudopedobacter. The sequence goes on along the minus strand of JAHJVW010000079.1, from coordinate 36,749 downwards.
TGGGGAGATATTTTAGAAGTAAATTCAGATTCAAATTTTGTGGATGTGCATGTCAAAAACTTAAGAAAGAAATTAGCTATTCATGCCGAGATTCCTTGGTTTGAAACAGTAAGAAGTATTGGTTTCAGAATCAATATTTAGTATCTTATAAATGTATAAACTCCAATCTAAACTCATTTTTTATAATGCCTTAACCAAAGGGTTTATTATTTTGATTTTGGGCTGTTTTGTTATGATTTTTTTAGATGACATTTCCTACTCCCAATTAGATGTTAGATTGCAAGACAAAGCCGACCGATTAATAAAGAACATTACAGATAACGAGGTTTACAACAAAATTTCTGAAGATAAAAGCTTTACAGATTATAATGTATTAAAAGAGGAATATGTATTTCTAGACAAAATAGAATCTGATACAACTGTAGTTGTAAATCCTAATTTTATCACAAGTCCAAAAACAGTTGGCAACGAAACAGAATCTTTTCGGATAATTAATTACTATTTTAAACATAAAGGCGAATTATATCATTTAGAAATTGGGCAAAGTTTGGTCGCAGTTAAAAGATTAAGAAAAACAATCCTCTTAATTACTATTTTCGCGGTTTTAGTTTCTTTGAGCATCAGTTTAATTATTGATATACTCTTTAATAAAGTTTTATTAAACCCATTTTATAAAATCGTTGATCAAAAAATAAACAAAGTAAATGATCCTTTAAGCTATAATCATCAATTAATAAAGACCACAACACAGGATTTTAGAGCGTTAGATGAGAGTATAAGTGGATTAATGAATAAGGTTTCGAACTTTATTTTAAAAGAAAAACAGTTTATCGCCAACGTTTCACATGAGCTTTTAACACCAATTAGTATTTTATCTGTCAGGTTCGAAAATATTTTAAACGAAGAAAATTTAAACGAACTTCAAACCAAGAAAATATTTGATTCTATCAAAACCTTACAACGATTAAAAGGCGTAGTAAATAGCCTTTTACTCATATCTAAAATAGAAAACCATCAATTTAATAAACCTGATATTATCTCAATTGAAAGTGTAATTTCAGAAGTTATTTATGAACTACAAGACAGAGCAGAGAATAAAAATATTTCTATTTTTAATGAGATTCAATATCAATTTAAGAGTTATGCAAATGAGTCTTTAGTGCACACGCTATTTTTTAATATTATTAATAACGCCATTAAATACAATAACGAAGATGGGCAAATTATTGTAAAGGATAAAACTAGTAATGAGTATTATAACATATACATTGTTGATAATGGAAAAGGAATGGAAAAAGATGCAATTGAACATGCATTTAATAGATTTGAAAAGGTAGAAGATGATGAAGAAGTTTTAGAAAGTCATGGTTTGGGTTTGGCAATTGTGAAAAGTATAGCACAATTTCATCAAATAGACTTAGAAATAAAATCAGATTTAGGTATAGGTACAACATTCATTCTTCGTTTCCCAAATCAATTTATGTTCTAATTCATTCGGTTTTTCTTGATCAACCAAGCATTCAATACAGGATAAAAGCCATCTTCTAAGTGAGCATCGATGTATTCAATTTTAAACTGAGCGCATTTTTGTTCCAAGTTTTTTTTGAATGTTTGAATTTTATCTAAATAAACATCTTTAAGCTGAGTTGGATTCAACTTAATTTCTTCAAGCGTTTCAGCATCAATAAAGTGATAAGGACGATTTTCAAAATCAAAATTTAATTCGTGTTTTTTCTCATTGATGTTGAAGATAATGACTTCATGCTTATTATATTTTAAGTGTTGTAACGCCGCAAAAAGCTTTTCTTGTTCTGCCTCATCAGTTGAATTCTGAAATAAATCAGAGAATAATACAACCAAAGACCTTTTATGGATTTGCTCGGCTATTAAGTGTAGATTATTAATAATATCTGTTTTTTTCTGTTCTGGATTAGTTTTTAATCTACGTTCCAGTTCATTTAACAAATATTTTTGATGGCTAATTGTGGATTTATTTGGAGTGTGAAACTCTATATTATCAGCGAAAAGCGTTAACCCAAAAGCATCTCTTTGTTTTTTGAGAAGATTAAAAATCGCTGCCGCCGCCAATGCAGAAAACTGAAACTTATTTGTTCCTTTATCAGGATAAAACATAGATGAAGAACAGTCAATCAAGATTTGACACCTCAGGTTTGTTTCTTCTTCAAAGCGTTTTACAAATAATTTATCGGAGCGGGCAAAGAGTTTCCAATCTATATTTTTTATAGAATCGCCATTATTGTACAAACGATGTTCGGCAAATTCGACTGAAAAACCATGAAATGGACTTTTGTGTAAACCAGTAATAAAGCCTTCCACTACTTGTTGCGCAAGCAATTCTAGGTTATCAAAATTTGTTTGTTCCCAAACAGGGATTTCAACTTTTTGCATCTCCTAAATTAGGTTTTAAGAAGTGGAGAAACAAAAAAATAGCCCACTAAGGTACTATTTTTAAATATTTAAAATTAAATTTTAAAGAAGTGAGAACTTAGCTTTATTGTTTATCCAAACTTTATTGTAGAACCTGTCGTCAGTTGTGATGTCTAAATCACCATCATTATCAATATCTTGTATTCTAATCCATTTAATCCAATCGGTATCATGTTCATCAGAATTTATAGTAAAGGAAGTTGATGAGACATCTGTAAAATCGGTTCCTGTATTTTTTAATAATTGAAGATAGTAACCTTCGGGAGTATTACCATCACTTTTTCTTGTGATTAGGAGATCTGTCTTACCATCTTTATCGAAATCTATAAAATCGATGTCAACTACTACTGCTTTTCCTTTTACTTTAGGTAATGTTGTCATTTTTGAAGTCATGTAACTACCAGTTCCATTGCCCCAAAGGATAATTGTACTGGCATTATCTTGTTCAAATCCACCTAAAACTAGGTCTAGGTAGCCGTCCTTATTGATATCATAAAGCTCAGATGTAAAAAAACTTTTATTATAGAAAGTACTAGGATAAAGAGAATTATCATAAGTGAAATTCGCTTTTCCATCATTTATTAAGAATTTACTTATGCTTTTGTTATCGGTAACAAATAAATCTAAATCACCGTCGTTATCAATATCACCTGCACATACAGATCCATAATAGCCAGTAGGAATACTTAAAGTTTTAGATGTGAATTTACCATTTGTGTTTAGCAATAAAATAACTGATTCACCGGGATATGACCCACCATTAAAACCAGTTGATGAAATAACTACATCTAACCATCCATTTTCATCAAAATCGCCTGTAATTGCTTTGGCACCACTTATTAATTTTGGGGCACCTCCGGTAAAAACAGTTTGATCTTTCATTAAATTGAATCCATTATTTTTGTAGAATTCAACATCAGAACTAGTATTTGTGGATGAATTTGTAAATGCTGCAACCATATCCAAATCTCCATCTTTATCAAAATCTCCATAAGCTCTTGCGTCATAACTATGTGAATTATAAGCCTTGTTTTGAGGAGTTATAGCCATTGCAAGAGAAAGAACAATATACAACCTGTTATTTAGATAAGAGGTATATGAAGTAGTACTATTGATATTTAAATTAGCAGTAACACCAGTAAGTAAAATCGATAGAAAATATTTATTAATGGTCTCATTTTGAGCTATGACATTCAATGCAACTGATGATCCACTAAAATCAGCAGAATCTTTTCCATTACTAACAATTTTGGTGTTTACTTTTAAAGTAGCTTTATCAGAAATTTCAAAAGTTGGAATCAAATCTTTTAAATTAGTCCCTTTAGGAATTTCAATGCTTACATCTTGCCCATTTATAGAAGCTGAATAATCTTTATCCAAAATAGGGTTGTTAGCTTTAAGAAATTTAAAGGAAATTAACTCTTTTTCAGGAGAGTAAGGTGAAACACCAGGAAGTTGTTGTTCATTACAAGCTGTAAATAATGTGGATAAAAATATTACAACTAGGTAAATATTTTTTTTCATAGAAAAGTATTTTTCATAGAAATCAAAATCTTCATTTAGAATATTTTTCCCCATTTTTCCCCTATTTGAGAAATATGTTCTTTTTAAAATATTTTTAACGATGATCATAAACTTTAATTTTTTTAGTTACAGGTTACTTTTTGAGATTTTTTATAAATAATCTTACTATAATAATTCAAATGGTATACCACTATTAGTATAAAAGAAATAGAGCGAAAATCTACATTCGGGATTTATCAATAAACGTTAGTAATCTTAATTAATAATCATAGGGTAAGAGTTCAAAATTGCTAGTGATTTTAATCATTATAAGTTATCCACAAGTTTCCATTTTCCGGCTTTAAAACGTATTTTTGTTAATATTGATTTAAAAAATAATGAGCGAAGAAAACATAGATAAGTCCAATTATTCTGCCGATAATATTCAGGTTTTAGAAGGTTTAGAAGCTGTTCGTAAACGTCCGGCAATGTATATTGGTGATACAGGAGTAAAAGGTCTGCATCACTTGGTTTATGAAGTAGTAGACAACTCAATTGATGAGGCTTTAGCAGGATATTGTACAGATATTTTTGTAACCATTCATAAAGATAATTCTGTTACTGTTAAAGATAATGGACGTGGTATTCCTACGGCGATGCACACCAAAGAAAAACGATCAGCATTAGAGGTAGTAATGACGGTGCTACATGCGGGTGGTAAATTTGACAAGGATACTTATAAAGTTTCTGGAGGTCTACATGGCGTGGGGGTAAGTTGTGTAAATGCGCTTTCTATTCATTTAAAAGCAGAAATTCACAGAGATGGAAAAGTTTATATGCAGGAATATTCTTGTGGAAAACCGCAATATCCTGTTAAAGAAGTTGGTACAGCCGATGATAGTGGGACGATTGTGACCTTTACTCCTGATGATTCCATCTTTACCCAAACTGTAGAGTATAAGTTTGATACCATAGCAGGAAGATTGAGAGAGCTAGCTTATTTAAATAAAGGTATTCATCTAAATTTAGAAGACGAGCGTGAACAAAATGATGATGGCTCTAATCTATCTGAACATTTTTATAGCCAAGGAGGTTTAAAAGAATTTGTGAGATATTTAGATGACACCAGAACTCCCTTAATTCCTGAGCCGATTTACATTGAAGGAGAAAAAAATGGAATCCCTGTAGAATTAGCTTTTACCTACAATAACTCTTACAGTGAAAATGTACATTCATATGTAAATAATATCAATACGGTTGAAGGTGGAACTCATATTGCAGGTTTTAGAAGAGGCTTAACTCGTACACTAAAATCTTATGCTGATAAATCGGGGTTGTTAAAAAACTTAAAAATTGAAATTACGGGTGATGACTTTAGAGAAGGTTTAACTGCTGTAATTTCTGTAAAAGTACAAGAACCACAGTTCGAAGGTCAAACAAAAACTAAGTTAGGTAATAATGAGGTGACAGGTGCTGTTGATATTGCTGTTGGTGAAGCTTTAGGTAATTATTTAGAGGAAAATCCTAAAGAAGCAAAGCTAATTGTTAGTAAAGTAATTTTGGCAGCAACAGCGAGAGCAGCGGCCAGAAAAGCAAGAGAAATGGTACAACGTAAGAATGTAATGGGAGGCTCTGGCTTACCAGGAAAACTTGCAGATTGTGCAAACAAAGATCCTTATGCTTGTGAGTTATATCTTGTCGAGGGTGATTCGGCCGGTGGAACTGCAAAACAAGGTAGAGACCGTGATTTCCAAGCTATCCTACCTTTAAAAGGTAAAATCTTAAACGTAGAGAAAGCAATGGAGTATAAAATCTACGAGAATGATGAGATTAAGAATATTTTTACTGCTTTAGGTGTAAGTATTGGAACACAAGATGATGACAAAGCTTTAAACATCGATAAGTTAAGATACCACAAAATCATCATTATGACGGATGCGGATATTGATGGTTCCCACATCACCACCTTAATTTTGACTTTCTTCTTTAGATATATGAAAGATTTGATTGAGTTTGGAAATGTTTATATAGCTGCACCTCCACTTTATCAAGTGAAGAAAGGGAAAGAATTTGAATATTGCTGGAATGATGCTCAACGTGATGTTGCAATCCAACGTTTAAAAGGAGCTGGCAAAGAAGATAGCGTACATGTTCAGCGTTACAAGGGTTTAGGAGAAATGAATGCAGAACAATTGTGGGAAACTACCTTAAATCCTGCAACTCGTACTTTAAAACAAGTAACTATTGATAATGCAGCAGAATCAGATCATATTTTTTCTATGTTAATGGGTGACGAAGTAGCACCTCGAAGAGAATTTATCGAAAAGAATGCGAAATACGCTAAAATTGACGTTTAATAAAAAAATCGTTTAAATATAATGAAGCCATAATTTTTATTAATTATGGCTTTTTCTTTTGGTATCTTAAATACAATAAGGCACTTTGTTGTAAAGACGAGGTGATGTATATTTCTTGTTGGGTAATACCATCGTCAACAACCATCATGCAAGTATTGGGGGGGATTTTACCTAAGTTATTAGCATAAATAATCAGTTCATTAATTTCAGAATTTGGATCTAATGGTAGTCGCTTTTCTACACCTTGCCTTTTTAAGTTGAATTTGTTGATGATGATGTTCCTATTTAAATAAACAGAAATGATATCACCGTCTATCTTATCATAGTCTTTAATTTTTATATTTACTTTCTTGCCTTGAACATTAATTATTCTTGGTATCGATAATTTAGTTGTTAGAAAAGAATCTGGTTCAAGGCTTTTTTGATTAATCTCATCTAAAATATGTTCTGGAATAGACTCAAACTTATTGTCGGCATTAGGCTCAATCTTACGTAAAAAAACTACTCCCGGGCTGCAAGGTTCACTATTGTAGATCGCTCCTAGCCAAGGTCCAGTAAGGTGTTTAATACTGTCTTTATCAATTCTTTCAAGCAACATATTCTTGAAACAAAAATACTCTTGAGTGATGGGTCTTTTGTTGATTAATAATTTTAGTTCAGATAAATTGAGTTTACCATTCTCAATAGTCCCAATAAAATTCATCTTACCAAGAAATGAAATATAATTGGTCCGATAAATATAAGCATCTCCTTTAATGATGTCGTCAAATTGTTCTTTAATATCTAGAATATAGTATGATTTAAGAGTTTTTCCTTCTTCGGTGAGATATCCATTCCAAATGCCTTTAAATTGGGCTTTTGTCTGTGAGGATAGGAAAATCAGTAACAAAAAAAGCTGTTTCATCATATTTCATTTCTATTTTTTAAACTTTAAATAAATAGCGGCTGAATTATTGAAATCTGATGATACATAAACATCATAAGACTTGTTCCCATCTTTAACTTTCATTAAAGAAGTATTAGGGGGTATTCTCCCCAAATTTTCGGCAACAATTATAATTTCGTTATTGATATATTTTCCACTTAATGTTAGCGTGAAATTTGTAGGACTTTTTCTAACAAAGAGGTGATCGGCTATTTTTTCTCGATTAAAATAAATACTTACTTTATCTCCATCAATCTTTTCATAATCAGAAATAGAGATTTCTATTACTGGGTTTTCTATTTCAATTTCCTTAACTTTTATTAGATGGGTTCCGTAAAGTGTATCAGGATAATTGTACAATTCTGTTGGTTGTGAAGCTTCTATTTGTAAGCCATCATTTCTAGACACTAATACTTTACCAGGGATACAATCTATTACATCAAGTTCTTTTTTAGAAGTGTCGTTAGTAAAAAGTTTATCAATCGGTAAGTTATCTTTTGCGAATGCTTTTCCATCCCATCTTCCACTTAATGTTTCAATAAAATCAGTTTTTTTATATCCTAATGTGAAATTTTTGATGCAAATCAAATAAGTTGGAGGGAGAATTTTCTCAATAATTCCATTACTAAATTCGCTTAAATAGATAGAATCTTTAGATATATAGCCATCTAAGTATAACTTGGCGACAACAACCTTACCTAAATAAGCTAAACTAGTTCCAGAAACTCTTTTTTTCTTTTGAATAAGATTTAGCTCTAAAACATATTCTGGAGCATAACCGCCACTATCTTGATAGATTTTTCCTTTCCAAAAACCAGTTAAATCCTGTGCATTTGACAAAAAAGGAATAAATATAAATAAGAGTAGTAACTTTCTCATACGTAAATACTTACTGAAAGTTAATGCTTTTAGTTTTTAGAAAAAAATCTTAATTATCTTTTCTTTTAGCTAGGCCAGGGGAATTGTAGTAATTATGAATTTTATAAAACATCAAATCGGCGATGCTTACTGCCTTATCTTTGGCTAGTTCTGCAATTTCCCCTACAAAATTTTCTTCAACTGTTTGAATAAAAAGCGATTTCCATCTACTAAAATGCTCACCTGTTAATTCTATCTTTTGGTTGAGTTTAAAGTGCGCATCCATTGGGTTTCCTTTATAACCTGGAGTTCCTAAAAGCGTAGATTCCCAAAAGGCATACATAATAGGTAAGTGGTGCCCCCAATTAACTTTGGCTACATCTGTAAAAATGTGGCCCAAATCTTTGTCTTCAACTGCTTTTTTATAGAACTCATCAACCAATAGCTTGATATCATCTGCATTTTGAATGTCTTTTTTCATATTAGAGAAATTATCTTCTCTAATTTAAGAAAAAAGGACGTTAGTTTTTCGACAGACTAAGGGATAGATTTTTATAATTGATAATACCTTTATAATCCATTAAAATATCACCACCTATGACTCCAATAACGGGAGGGAGTTTTAATTTTTCGTAAGCAAATTTAATGGCAGATAAATCAAAAACGGGAACTTCATAATTTTTGATAGTCAAATTACCCATTTTAAATTCAGGACAAACTACATAATACCTTTCCATAGTAGTAGTGCCTAACCCAATGGCGTGATGATCTGGAACATGGACAATTTGATCCTTTGGTGCTAGATTAGAAACAATTTCCATATCAAAAGCTGATTTGGAAGCTCCCGTATCTAAAACTGCTTTAAAAATTTGACCGAAAACAACAACTTCCACCAAAAGGTGGAAGCCGTCGCCCTGAAGGTCAACCACCTCCAATGGAATTTTATATTTTATCATTAAATCAGATTAGAATCTGTTAGTACCTGATTCATGTTTCTTACTGCATCAGCGCTTTTATTGAATTCAGCTTGCTCAGTATCATTTAATTTATAATCCACGATTTTCTCCCATCCATTTTTACCTAAAACAACTGGTACTACCAAGGAAATATCTTTCTGACCATATTCGCCATCTAAAGCAACACCGCAAGAGATTAATTTTTTCTCATCACGCATAATCGCTTCTACCATAAACGCAGTTCCAGCTCCAGGAGCATACCATGCAGAAGTACCAATCAGTTTAGTTAACGTAGCACCACCTACCATTGTCGCCGCTACCACTTTATCTTGTTGTTCTTTAGACAAGAAGTTTGTTACTGGAGCACTATTCCAAGTAGCGTGACGGATTAAAGGAATCATCGTAGTATCTCCATGTCCACCAATTACTACTGCATTTAAATCAGATGGAGAACAACCTAATTCTTGACTTAAATAATATTTAAAACGAGCCGAATCTAATGCACCACCCATTCCTAGAATTCTTTCTTTAGGTAAACCTGATGTTTTTAAAGTCAGGTAATTCATGGTATCCATTGGGTTAGAAACCACAATGATGATGGTATTTGGAGAATGTTTTAAAATATTTTCGGTAACAGATTTCACAATACCTGCGTTAGTACCAATTAACTCTTCACGTGTCATCCCTGGTTTACGCGGTAAACCAGAAGTAATCACTACCACACTAGAATCAGCAGTTGCAGCATAATCATTGGTAACACCTTTAATTTTAGTATCGAAACCTAAATAGGCCGAGGTTTGCATCATATCTATAGCTTTACCTTCAGCAAAACCATCCTTAATGTCTAATAAAATTAATTCCTCTGCTAACTCTCTTCTGGCAATATTATCAGCACAAGTAGCGCCTACTGCACCTGCTCCAACTACGGTAATTTTCATGATTTATATTGATTTAAATTGTTGATTGAATAATTTCTCGAAGTTAATGATTCAAAGTTTTTAAACGAAAAATTTAAGAGACTTAGTGTCAAATTAATGGCAAAAAATGAGTGTACTAGTTACCAGGTATCTTCATAAATTAAAGATTTTTTATTTTTACTTGATTGATTAAGCATTTTTTAAATTAAGAAAATAAGCATTCAAACCAATTTGTCATCATAAGGCAATAGAAATTTAAATGATTTGAATCCTCAGTCTATATATTATTTTTGCCTTAGGGTAAAAAGTTTTTTTAAAGGCTAATCATTACCATAGATTGAAACCAATGAGTTTTATATTAAATAAAGTTGATGTTGTAGACAATATTAGCCCTGCTGATTTTAAAAAGAATTACCTAGACAAACGAAAACCATTAGTGATTAAAAACCTCACTAAGGATTGGCCTGCTCGTGAGAAATGGACAACAGACTATCTAAAATCTATAGCTGGCGATTTAGAAGTACCCTTATACGATAATTCCAAAGCAGATCCCTCTAAACCTATTAACAGTGCCGCAGCGCAGATGAAATTGGGGGATTATCTTGATTTGATCAAAAGAGAACCTACCGAACTTCGAATATTTTTTTTCAACCTATTCAAACATCATCCAGAACTGATTAACGATATTAAAATCCCTAAAGATTTAATGGGAGGGTTTATCGAAAGTATGCCTGCTATGTTTTTTGGAGGCTCCAATTCAATTACTTTTTTACATTACGATATAGATTTGCCGCATCTTTTTCATACCCATTTTGGCGGACGGAAACATGTAATTTTATTTGAGAATAAGTGGAAACGTCGCTTATACTGTTTGCCAAATGCCACTTACGCATTAGAGGATTACGACGTGTTAAATCCTGATTTTAAAAAATTTCCAGCTTTGCAAGGTGTACAAGGCGAAGAAGTTTTTCTCGAACACGGCGACACCTTATTTATGCCGACAGGTTATTGGCATTGGATGAAATATTTAGATGGGTCATTTTCACTTAGTCTTAGAGCTTGGGATAAATCTATCACTCGTAAAGCACAAAGTGTTTTAAATTTAGCTTTAAAAGGAGGTGTGGATAGTGTAATCAAAATGCTTTTTAAAGAAAAGTATGCACATTACCGTGAAAAATTAGCCATCAAAAGAGCTGAAAAAGCTTTCAAAGCTGGAAAACTTTAATTTTTTTTGAAAAGTAAACGTATTGCTAGTATGTTCTAATAGTCTGGTGCTTTGCTTTAACCTAGCTCATTTTCGATAAACCTTCAATTCGCTGTTGGGTACAGTTGTCGACCCAGTATATTTAACGAATGCTTGTTCAATATAATTAAACTACAATTTATCAGTAGTGATTAATTTTAAAATATCTTGCTTTAAATTAGGTAATCTATTTTTAATAGTATCCCAGATAATCTGGTTATTAATCCCAAAATATTCATGAATAATTAAGTTTCTAAAATCTTTTAGTATTCTCCATTCTATGGCAGGGTTCAGTAATTTGTAATCATCCGAAATCCTTGAAGAAGCCTCTCCAATTTTCTCAAAATTTCTTTCTACTGCATCTTTAGTTTTGGAGTCTGATTCATAATCTTCAAAAGAAAATCCTAATGTATAAAGTTCAATTTTGGTGAGAGAATCTAGAATATCTTCTAAAAGTAATTTCGTTTCTCTTTCAGACATGGATAAGATGTTTTTCCACAAAGGGTAAATATTTAGGCTTAATCCCCTTTCTTGATACTAAATCAATTTTATGATTAAATAAGTCTTCAAATTCATGTGCTAATCTGATATAATCAAAGCCATCAATATTTCGATGAAAATCAACTAAGATATCTATATCACTATTTTCGGAATATTTTCCACTAGCAAAAGACCCAAATAGCCCCAATTCAGAAATAGGATACTTCTTGGATAAGGAGAGTTTATGTTCCTTCAACAAGTCGATTATCTTTTTGGTAGTGTACATTTATTTTGAACTTTTATTTTATCAAAAATACAAATTATTTTATTTCATTATTTCGTCTCAAATTTATAACAATTAACTACTTTTCAACACCCCAAAAACCCTCCGTTTTTTTAGTAAATTTGAGATTAGCGCTTGAATATTTCTTGTTGCGCTTAATTTTCTCATTCACAAAACGATACCTTTTGCTATGTACTTAATTTTCGATACTGAAACCACCGGATTACCGAAACGTTGGGACGCACCCATCACCGATTCGGATAACTGGCCTCGCTGTATCCAAATTGCGTGGCAATTACATGATGAAATGGGAAAACTCATTTCTCATGATGATTATCTAGTAAGGCCTGAAGGTTTCAACATCCCTTATGATGCAGAGAAAATACACGGGATCTCTACAGAATTAGCACAAGAACAAGGTATTTCGCTATCTGAAATGCTGGAGAAATTTAACTCGGCTTTAAACCAAACTAAATTTATTGTTGGTCAAAACTTAGGGTTTGATGTCAATATCATGGGAGCAGAGTTTCATCGTTTGGGTGTGGACTCTCCACTTTCAAAATTACCCGTTTTAGATACTTGCACCGAAGTTACTGCAAGCCTTTTGAAATTACCTGGCGGCCGTGGTGGTAAATTTAAACTTCCCAACCTAACAGAATTACATCAATATCTTTTTAATAAACCGTTTTCAGAAGCCCATAATGCCACTGCAGATGTAGAGGCAACTGCCCGATGCTTTTTTGCATTGATAAAAAGAGAAGTTTTTACGCCAGCTGAATTAAAAGTTGAGTCTTCTTATTTCAATGATTTCCGAACTGCAAATGCAGATGAAATTCGGCCAATAGGATTAAAACATGTTAATCTAAAAGAAGCCTCTCAAAAACTAAAAGCAGAAAGTGGGAAGGGATATTCAGGATTAAATATAGAAGATAAGCAAGCCAATTTAGCAGAACTTGCGGAGGTTGATTTTGTGCATTTACATAATCACACGCAATTTTCTATCCTTCAATCTACCATTTCAGTTCCTGATTTGGTAGCAGCGGCAGCTAAAAATAAAATGTCTGCCGTTGCCATTACCGATCATGCGAATATGATGGGTGCCTTTCATTTCATGAGTGTGGTAGCTAACCATAATAAATCGGCGAAAGCCAAAAATGAGGAAGCAAAGGAAAAAGGGGAACCAGAAAGCGAAACCATTATAAAACCCATTGTAGGTTGTGAGTTTTTTGTTTGCGACAACCATAAAGATAAGACCAGAAAAGATAATGGTTACCAGGTTGTTTTCTTAGCAAAAAATAAAAAAGGTTATCATCATCTGGCAAAAATGTCATCTATTGCTTATACAGCTGGATTTTATTATGTGCCACGTATCGATAGAAATATCATCGAACAGTACAAAGATGATTTAATTGTACTCTCAGGAAATTTATATGGAGAAATCCCAAGTAAAGTTTTAAATCTCGGAGAAAACCAAGCAGAAGAAGCATTGCTTTGGTGGAAGAATACTTTCGCAGATGATTTTTACATCGAGCTGATGCGTCATGAGCAGGAAGATGAAAACAGAGTAAACCAAACTTTAGTTGCTTTAGCTAAAAAACATGAAGTAAAAATATTAGCTACAAACAATACCTATTATATTGATAAGGCTGATGCACACGCTCACGATATTTTGCTGTGTGTAAAGGATGGTGAAAAACTGGCGACTCCAAAGGGTAGAGGTCGCGGTTACCGTTATGCCATGCCTAATGATGAGTATTATTTCAAATCTGGAGAGGAAATGAAAAAGCTTTTCTTGGATTTGCCAGAGGCGATAGCAAATATTCAGTATGTAGTTGATAAAGTAGAAAGCTATTCTCTTTATCGCGAGGTTTTATTGCCAAAATTCGATATTCCTGAGCAGTTTTTAATAGCGGAGGATCAATCTGATGATGGAAAGCGAGGGGAAAATAAATATTTAGCTTATTTAACTTTTAAAGGTGCCGAACGAAGATATGGGGAGCTTTCCGCTGAGCTTAAGGAACGGATAGATTTTGAATTGCAAACCATCGAGAAAACAGGTTATCCTGGTTATTTCTTAATTGTTCAAGATTTTATTGCCGAAGCTCGGAATTTAGATGTTTCGGTTGGTCCTGGCCGTGGTTCGGCAGCTGGCTCGGTGGTGGCTTATTGTTTGGGAATTACCAATATCGATCCTATCAAGTATGATCTCCTTTTTGAGCGTTTCTTAAATCCAGATCGTGTTTCTATGCCCGATATTGATATTGACTTTGATGATGAAGGACGTGGCCGTGTGATGGATTATGTGATTAATAAATACGGTGCTAGTCAGGTGGCGCAAATCATTACTTATGGAACAATGGCAGCGAAATCTTCCATTCGTGATACAGCTAGGGTTTTAGATTTACCACTTTTCGAAGCGGATAAAATTGCCAAGCTCATCCCAAATATGAAATTGGCAAAGATTTTCAGCTTGGATGACGCCTCATTGAAAAGTGCGCTTCGCTCCGAAGAAATGGAAGCGGTTAACCAACTTAAGACTATTGCGGCAGGCAATGATTTAGGTGCCGAAACTTTGCGTCAAGCTCAGGTTTTGGAAGGCTCCGTTAGAAATACAGGTATTCATGCTTGTGGGGTGATTATTACACCTAGTGATATTACCAATTTCGTTCCTGTTGCCACAGCAAAAGATTCGGATTTATATGTCACTCAATTTGATAACTCGGTAGTAGAAAGCGCTGGATTATTAAAGATGGATTTTCTGGGTCTTAAAACGCTAACTTTAATTAAAGATACTGTTAAACTGGTTAAATTAAGGACAGGCATTCAGTTAGACCCTGATGAATTCCCTATCGATGATGAAAAGACTTATGAACTTTTCCAAAGAGGTGAAACGGTTGGGATTTTCCAGTACGAATCTCCCGGTATGCAAAAGCACATGAAGGATTTAAAGCCTACGGTGTTTGGCGATTTAATTGCAATGAATGCACTTTATCGCCCAGGACCGATGGAATATATCCCAAGTTTTATTCGTAGGAAAAATGGTGAAGAAGAGATTAAGTACGATATTGATGCCAGTGAGGAATATCTAAAGGAAACTTACGGCATTACCGTTTACCAAGAGCAGGTGATGCTTTTATCCCAAAAATTGGCCGATTTCACAAAAGGTGAAGCCGACGTTTTGCGTAAAGCGATGGGTAAAAAGCAGAAAGATGTTTTGGATAAAATGAAACCCAAATTCGTCAAGCAAGCCGAAGAAAAAGGACATGATGCGAAGATTTTAGAAAAGGTATGGAAAGATTGGGAAGCTTTTGCGAGTTATGCTTTTAATAAAT
The DNA here is from genome assembly GCA_018828585.1 of Bacteroidota bacterium. Classification (GTDB taxonomy): domain Bacteria; phylum Bacteroidota; class Bacteroidia; order Sphingobacteriales; family Sphingobacteriaceae; genus Pseudopedobacter. The sequence goes on along the minus strand of JAHJVW010000079.1, from coordinate 21,447 downwards.
CTCACTCTACTTGTTACGCTTGGATTGCTTACCAAACTGCTTATTTAAAAGCAAATTATCCAGCCGAATATATGGCGGCAGTACTTTCAAACAACATGAGCGACATCAAACAAGTCACTTTCTTTATGGAGGAATGCCAGCGAATGGGCTTAGAAGTTTTAGGTCCGGATGTGAACGAGTCTTTCTACAAATTTACTGTTAATGATAAAAATGCCATTCGTTTTGGAATGGGGGCAGTGAAAGGAGTAGGAGCTGGGGCCGTAGAAACCATCGTAGAAAACAGAAAGGACTCGAAATATAAATCGATTTTTGATTTTGCTAAGCGAGTTGATTTAAGAGCAGCCAATAAAAAAGCTTTAGAAAATTTAGTGTTAGCAGGCGGATTTGATGGTTTTGAAGGAACGCATCGAGCGCAATATTTTTATGAGGATGGGGGAGCGACTGTTTTAGAACAAGCCATTAAATATGGAGTAAAGCATAAAGAAAACGAAAATTCTTCTCAGGCCAGTTTATTTGGCGGAGGTGCTGCGGTTGAAATGCCCGAACCTACACTAACTCCATGTGAAGAGTGGGGGGCCATGGAAACATTGGCTAAAGAAAAAGAAGTAGTTGGAATCTATATTTCTGGACATCCACTCGATGAATATAAATTAGTTTTAGATAAGTATTGCTCCAAAGGAAATTTAACTATTTTTAATGATATTGATAAAGGTTTAGATTTCCAATTCAAGGTTGGTGGTATTGTTTCTTCGGTTAGGCACATGACCACTAAAGACGGGCGTGGTTGGGCTTTCTTTAAGTTAGAAGGTTATGATGATGCTTTTGAATTTACTATCTACAGAGATGATTATTTGAAGTTTAAGCATCATTTAGTTCCTAATAATTATTTATACATCAAGGGAAATGTAGGTTATTACACTAATCAGGATGGGTCTAAAAGGACAAAAATTAGCTTCGGCGATTTCTCGGACCTTCGCGATGTACTGGAAAAACAATCCAATAAAATTGATATTTGTTTGGATATAGAGCATATCAATAGCGAATTGATTAACGATTTGGATGCGATGTTCTCTAATTACGTTGGTTCTAAAAAACTCAATTTTATCGTGGTAGATCGAAAAGATAAATTAAGGATTGATTTATTAAGTAAAGCCAGACAAGTGAATATTTCTAAAGAATTGCTCGTGAGCTTAGATGAAATGGAGTTGGATTATGTATTGAATTGATATTTAGCTTACAATTTAGAAGGATTTCGAATTAAATAATAGAAATCCTTTTTTATTTAAAATTTTATTCTACATTTGTAGAGTAAATGATATAAATGTAGAGCATGAAATTATCTAAAGCAGAAGAACAGTTGATGGAATTAATTTGGAAACAAGAAAAGGTTTTTATGAAAGATCTTATAGAAATGTATTCTGAACCCAAACCTGCAACTACAACTATCGCTACTTTATTGAAAAGAATGCAGGATAAAAATTTTGTGGGTTATACATTATATGGAAATTCCAGAGAATATTATCCTTTAGTAAAAAAGACCGCTTATTTTTCAAAATACGTTAAGGGAATAATTAAAAATTATTTTGATGACTCTCCCATTCAATTTGCTTCTTTTTTTACTAAATCAACAGATTTAACTGAAGCAGAGTTGGAGAGTTTAAAAGAGATTGTTGAACAAGAAATTGAAAGGAGGAAAAAATGATAGTTTATTTGATTAAAATTATTCTATGTTCTGCTTTTTTCTATAGTGTTTATAAACTATTGTTTGAAAATGAAAAAATGCATCAGTTCAATAGATTTTATTTGTTGGGGGGTATCATTTTATCCTTTTTTATTCCATTAATTGTTCTGGATTCATCAACTGTAAAAATTCCGTCTTCAAACATCAAAAATTTAGTTTATGAACCTATCGCTTCAACAGCTGGTTTAATACCAGCGATAAAAGAATCTAATGGGTATAGCATAAATTATTTAATGGTTCTACTCGCTGTTTATCTTTTAATCACTTTGATGATATTGATTCGCTTTGTATGGAATCTTTACAATATATATAGGAGAAAAAGCAGCAATCCTACAGTATTATATGGAAGTTCTAAAATTATCACTTTAAAGGAGAAGATTTCTCCTCATAGTTTTTTGAATTTTATATTTCTCAGTAATGATGATTATCATGCTGGGGTTATTGAGGAGGAAATTTTATATCACGAATTAACACATGTAAAGCAAAAGCATTCTTATGATATCCTTTTTATAGAAATGTTAATCGCTTTATTTTGGTTTAATCCTATTTTATATTTGTATCGCAAATCAATTAAACTCAATCATGAGTATCTAGCCGATGAGGCTGTTATAAATATCTATCACCAACCCATAAAATATCAATACCTGCTTATTGAAAAATCAAGTGGATTGAGTCCAAAAATGAGCAGTAATTTCAACTATTCTATCACTAAAAAAAGACTAATCATGATGACAAAAACAAAATCTCTAACAAAAGTATGCTTAAAACAAATTGCTACTATTCCAATGCTGGCCATATCTATTTTTTTATTTAGCAAAGCAGCTATCGCTCAGGTCCCCACTTTAAATTCAACAAATAAGGAAGTTCCAACTACTCAAGAAGGTGTATCGAAAGAATTACTCAAAGAGTATCAGCAAATAGTCACTAATCACATCATACAAAACTCTGTAAAGAAAAAGCCATTTATACAATACATAGATTTCTCACCTGAAGATATGAATAGATTACAATCAATTTATTTGAAGATGAGTAAAGCTCAACAGAGAGAACAAACAGTTATTTTTGTTCGTTCAGGTTCTCCTTTACCAAAAGTTATTCCAACCAACAAGGAAATGGAAGCATGGAAAGACGATAAAACTTATGGTGTTTGGATTAATGAAAAAAGAATAAATAATTCTGATCTAAAAAAATATAAACCTTCTGATTTTTCTCAAATGGTCATAAGTAAACTTAGTAAGAATGCCATTAACTATGGTAAGCACTATTATCAGATTGATTTGATGACCAATGAATATTATGATGCCTATATTAAAAAGACAAAAGAGCAGAAAGATGAATATTTTGTAGTTTTTTCAAGTAAGAAAAAGGGTGTTGACTTTTAATAATACGAATAATTTAAAAATAGCGTAACCCTATTGCAAGATTACTATTATCTATTTGTGAGCGTAAGGTTTGTCGTGTATATTTGACTAACATTTAAAATTAAATATCATGGCATTAGAAATAACAGATGCTAACTTCGAAGAGTTAGTTTTAAAATCAGACAAACCAGTATTAGTAGATTTTTGGGCAGAGTGGTGTGGTCCTTGTCGCATGGTTGGTCCGGTAGTAGAAGAGTTAGCTAAAGAATATGAAGGTAAAGCTATCATTGGAAAAGTTAATGTTGATCATAATCCGCAAATTTCAATGAATTATGGAATTCGTAATATTCCTGCTTTATTGTTCTTCAAAAATGGAGAAATTGTAGATAAACAAATTGGCGCAGTGCCAAAATCAGTTTTGGCTGAAAAACTAGGTAAGCAACTAGCTTAATCTTGGTTCATAAATCATAAAAAAAGGAGCTTGAAACTCAAGCTCCTTTTTTATGGATTTTATTTTTGCGTTAACAATTGTAGCGGCAGCTTTTTTGGTCTTTCACCAAAAAACTATAATGAATAGCGTGTTATCCCGATAGCGGGACGCCTTAAGAAATAGCTTCTAACATTTGCTGCGATGAGTTTTTAGTGTCTACTTTATCAATGATTGTAGCAATTTTGCCTTCTTCGTCAATTAAAAAAGTCTTTCTTGCTATACCCATGTAGCTTTTGCCGTACATACTTTTCTCTACCCAAACTCCGTATTTTTCAACTATTTCTTTATCTGTGTCGGCTAATAAAGTAAAAGGTAGTTCATATTTAGCGATAAATTTTTGATGAGACTTTTCATCATCGGTACTTACACCAATTACTTCAAAACCTTTACTGGTTAGCGATTGATAGTTGTCTCTAAAATCACAAGCCTCGGCAGTGCAACCTGGCGTGTTATCTTTTGGGTAGAAATAAAGAATCACTTTTTTACCTTTAAAATCTCCTAATGAAACCGGTTTTCCGTTTTGATTATTTGCTGTGAATATTGGAGCGGTATCGCCTATTTTTAATTCTGACATCGTATGTTATCTAAAAAAATTAATTGAATATGTTTTTTCGTTGTCCTTATTATCGGTAACAACTAATTGAAAACTATGTTTACCAAAGCCGGTTTTTTCATCAAAAGTATGCCATAACCTACCCGTTTTATAATCATATTCCATTAAAATCCATTGTCCATCAATGTATCCATTATAGTTTTTAAGTCCTGATAAGTTATCAGAAATCCTAAAAATCATTTTACCGGTTTGCGAAAAATTAGCGCCTTCTTTAACATTTATAGGAATAATAGTAGGAGCGATAGAGTCTATCCTTAAATAAAAGTTTCCAAATGTTTTTGGATAGGCAACAATATAACCGTCTTTAAATTCTCCGCCTTGGCTGCCATTTTCTGTATTCATCACTACCAGTTTTTGAAAATAAGCAGACAGTCCTTTATCTGGTTTTATAGACAGTTGATAAGTATCATGAACTGGAGTTAATTTATTATGTATCTTAAAAATTTTGGAACTTCCATAGCTAGGTTGCTCAACAGTTCCGAACTGGAAATCTAAGTCATCATACAAATCACCTTCGGGAATAGAAACTTTAACAGCGCCATTTTCAAAATTATTGACAGTTTTATAACTCATCATTTGACCTTTTGGCTGATAGGTTGGAGGTTTAATTCCTGATGACTTGATTTTAAAATGAAGTATGGATGTATTTCCTTCAAAATCTTTTAGGATGTATTCAACATCATGTAGAGCTTCGTCTTTTAAATTGACTAAGCCATTATTCTTTAAAGCAGTATAAAACCTAACTTTTGGATTTGGCATTGCGAATCCTTTTTGAATAACCGCACCTGTTTTTATTTTTGTAGGATAATCGATATAAGCATTTACGGCTTTGGTATTTTCGAATGAAAATTTACTGATTACGGTTTCGTAAATAACTTCATCATCTAGTTTAATGGTAGTTGAAAAAAGTCCATTATGATTTGATGAGCCATCCATTTTGTCATAAGCAGAAATTCCAAAACCAAACTGACCGTTTACGGGAACAACTTGTTTGAGCGAATAGTCTCCATTACTTCCTGAAGTTTGGAAGTATTTTTTTGAGGTGTATTCGTTAAAAGGAGCATCATCAATTTGGTATAAGTAGAATCCGCTAATGATTGGTTTAATATGATCAGGAATTTTGATACCCAATGTCAAAGGGTTTATCGTTTCTTCCGTTTGCGTATTTCTAAGTTCGAAATGTAAATGAGGTCCAGAAGAACCGCCAGTATTCCCAGACCATGCTATAATATCTCCTTTTTTGACCTGAATTTCGATAGGAAGTAAGTTAAAATCTGTTGTAAAAGACTGTTCTTTGTATTGATGATACCTTACTGATGATAACAGTTTTTCATTAAATTTTTGTAGATGTCCGTAAACGCTGGTTATTCCGTTTGGATGGTTGATGTAAACAGCGTTTCCAAATCCGCCTATTTGAACTCTTAATCTGGATATATAACCATCTGCGACAGCATAAACGGGATAGCCTTCGCGTTGGTTAGTTTTTATGTCAATACCTGAATGAAAGTGATTGGGTCTGATTTCACCGAAATCACCAGCTAAATAAAGCTGGATGTCTAAAGGATTACTAAAATATTCAGAAGAAATAGCAGGAACTGAATTTACTTGAGCTTTTGTAGATAGAAATGAAGCTATTAAAAAACAGAAAAATAAAAATCGTTTTGTCAATGGTATTTGTATTTTAAATAAAAAAATAAGTTCTATTTTATTTCAAAATTTAGCAGATCCTGATTGTTTAAGTAACCTTTTAATTGGTCGCCAATTTTAACCTGACCTACGCCTGCAGGAGTGCCTGTAAAAATTAAGTCTCCTTTTTTAAGTGTGAAAAACTGAGAAGCATAAGTAATAATTTGATCGAAGTTGAAAATCATATCGCATGTATTCCCTTGTTGTTTCAATTCTTCGTTTACAAATAACTTAAAATCGAGCGTATTTAAATCTTTAAACTCTAATTTTGAAATAAACTGACTAATTGGTGCAGAATGGTCAAATGCTTTAGCAATTTCCCATGGTAAACCTTTTGCCTTTTGTTCACTCTGCAAATCGCGAGCCGTAAAGTCTATGCCTAATCCAATTTCATCATAATATTTATGAGCAAATTTTTCCTGAATTAACTTTCCTTCTTTACTAATTTTTAGAATCACTTCTATCTCATGATGAATATCATTAGAAAAATTAGGATGATAAAAAGGTTTATTGTCTTTTAAAACGGCAGTATCAGGCTTTAAAAACAACACGGGCTTTTGTGGTAGCGGATTGTTTAACTCTTTAGCATGCTCGGCATAATTTCTACCTATAGCTATTATCTTCATTTATGAGGAATTTTAGAAATAAAAAAGCCCTGATGGGATAACCAACAGGGCTCTAAATATATTTTTAATTTTTATAAAACTGATATTCTTTTAATGATAGAGTCAGAATCGGTTGTTAATCTAATAAAATAAAAGCCACTATTTAATTTCGAATCTAAGTAAAAAGTATTGGTTTGTTCACCAGCTCCAACTTTTTTAGATAATAAAAGTAATACCTCATTTCCTAAAACATCTAATACTTTAATGTTCACGTTAGTTTCTTTTTTCAAAGTATAAGAAAGATTTATCTGGTCTGAAACAGGATTTGGATAAATTTTTATATTATCAATAGGCTTTAGTTGTTCAGCAGAAGTATTTGAAAAATTATTTCTAACAGATTTTAAAATGTCATTTTTATTAACAGGTAAACTAGATTTAATAGAGGCCATTTTAAACATAAATGATTCAAAATCATTTGGAATGACATTGTTAAAAATTGGACGGTTTGGTCTACTATCAGTTAATTTTACTGATGACTTTTTTGTAGTATCTGATGAAATAATATTATTACCCATTGCAGGAAGTATTGTTACAAAACTTGTAACAAACATTAAGGCTGCGAACGATATTTTTAGTAATTTATTATTCATTATTTCTATCCTTCAAAAGTATAAATAAATTTCTTAATAATTGAAAGTAAGATTAGCTAAAATGGTAGTTTAACAAAATTTAACAACTCAGATAACGCTAATTTTAATTATTTGTATTTCTACGTAAATTAATCAAATGAGTTGTGTTTATAAATAAGTTGATTTACTTTTGCGTTCTTTAATTATACCAGCGTGTCTGATCATAAAAATCTCAATAAATTAACCGCGGCCGGCGTTCTCATTAGTTTAGGAATTATTTATGGCGATATTGGTACCTCTCCGTTGTATGTTTTCAAAGCCATTATAGGTAATCAAACCATTTCTCAGGCTTTAATACTTGGTGGACTTAGTTGTATTTTTTGGACATTAACATTACAAACCACCATAAAATACGTTTTAATAACGCTCAAAGCAGATAATAAAGGTGAAGGTGGAATATTCTCCCTGTACTCTTTAGTAAAACGTAAAGCGAAATGGCTCATTATTCCGGCAATCGTGGGTGGTTGTGCTTTGCTTGCGGATGGAATTATTACGCCACCAATTACCATTTCATCAGCAATAGAAGGCTTACAAATTTATAATCCCGATTTAAGAACCGTTCCTATTGTTATTGCAATTATTACGCTTCTATTTGTTATTCAACAATTCGGAACCTCTTTCGTTGGTAAAGCTTTTGGACCCATTATGTTCGTTTGGTTTACCATGATGGGCATTTTAGGAATATCTTTTATTTATCAATATCCGGAAATTTTAAAAGCAATTAATCCTTATTATGCAGTTCATTTGTTGATTTCTAATCCAAGTGCTTTAGGAATTTTAGGAGCTGTATTTTTATGTACCACTGGAGCAGAGGCTTTATATTCTGACTTAGGCCACTGTGGGCGATCAAATATCAGAATAAGTTGGATTTATGTTAAAACATGCCTTTTGCTTAACTATTTTGGTCAAGGAGTTTATTTATGGAATATCCAAAATGAATTGTTAGATGATAGAAATCCATTTTATAGAATGATGCCAGAATGGTTCCTGATCTTTGGAATTTCTATCGCAACTGTAGCCGCAATTATTGCCAGTCAGGCTCTAATTTCTGGTTCATTCACCTTGATTTCTGAAGCAGTAAGATTAAATATCTGGCCTAAAGTAAAAATCAATTACCCGTCTGATGAAAAGGGACAATTATATGTTCCTAGCATGAATTGGTTGTTATGGGCCGGTTGTCTATTTGTAGTTTGGCTTTTCGAAAGATCAGAAAAAATGGAAGCAGCTTATGGCTTATCTATTACTATAGCCATGCTAATGACTACCGTTTTAGTTTCTGTTTATCTCAAAAAGAAGAAATATCCGAATTACCTGATTGCCATTTTCTTGATCGTTTATATTTCAATTGAGATGATTTTCTTTATCGGTAACATTACTAAATTTCTGCATGGGGGCTGGTTTACTGTTTTAATCGGAACTATTTTATTTTGTGTGATGTGGGCTTGGTTTAATGCCAGAAGAATCAAGAATAGATACGTGAAATTTGTAGAAATTGAACAGTACTACGATGTGATTAAAGCATTGAGCGATGATCAAAGCGTTCCAAAATACGCTTCACAATTGGTTTATTTAACCAGTGCTAATTTTGCTTCTGAAATTGAGTCAAAAATTGTTTACTCGATATTGCAAAAGAAGCCAAAAAGAGCAGATGTTTATTGGTTAGTACATGTGGATGTAGTGGACGAACCATATAGATGTGATTATAAAATCGATCATTTAATTGATAAAAAGTTAATCAGAATTGATTTTAAATTAGGATTTAGGATAGAGCAAAAGATTTCTGTTTTGTTTAGAAAGGTAGTGGAAGATTTGGTGAAAAATGACGAAGTAGATATCACGAGCCATTACGAATCATTACATAAATTTAATATCGTAGGCGATTTTAGATTTGTTGTGTTAGAGAAAATCTTATCAAGGTCTAATAACTTATCTTTCTTCGAAAAAGTAACGTTAGATTTTTACTTCCTGCTAAAGCATTTAAGTTTATCAGAAGAGAGGGGTTTTGGATTGGATTTAAGCTTTGTTACTTTAGAGAAAGTACCTTTAATGGTTACTGATAATGAAAAAGTAGAATTGACCAGGATAGACGAATACCATCCTTCAACCTAGTTTTAAGAATCTTACAAAAACACAAAGCCCAAACAGAATTTCTGTTTGGGCTTTGTTATGATAGTATATATAAAATTATGCCTCGGAAGTATCTTTGTTCAATTTGCTATTTTTAAAGCTGTAAGTAAAGTAAATCACTAAACCTATTGCTAACCAAATCAAAAATCTTAACCAATTGGTATAGCCTAATTCTGTCATCAAATAAGAACAGCTTAGTAAACCTAAAACTGGAATCAGAGATAAATTCTTTACAAAAGAGGTAATCGAAATGCCAATTGCTAATATTATGAAAAGGTAATAAGGCAATTTCTCTCTTACTATTTCCCATCCTTGGCTGAAATCGAAAATAGAAGCAATTCCTTTATAAAAGAATATAAAGCCAACGATTGTCAATACAGGTACGATAAACTTGCCATTTATGTAAGGCATTTTAAAGCGCTTTCTGCCATCGTTTGCAAACTCATCGGGTGGCAACAACAACACGCCACTACAAACCAAGACAAAGGCAAACAGAGTTCCAATGCTAGTTAAATCAGTTACTTCTGTCAAGTTCATAAACAAAGCTGGAATAGCTACCACAAAACCCGTTACAATAGTTGCAAAAGAAGGCGTCTTATATTTTGGATGAATTCTTGAAAAAGCTTTAGGTAATAATCCATCACGGCTCATGCTCATCCAAATTCTAGGTTGTCCCATTTGGAAGATTAATAAAACGCTAGCAGTAGCTATTACAGCACTGATAGAAATAACGTAACTGATCTTATTTAAACCCACTCTTTCGAAAACGAAAGCTAGAGGATCGGCAACAGCTAATTCGCTATAATTTACCATTCCGGTTAAAACCAGCGCTACCAAAATGTATAATACCGTACAAATAATCAAAGAATAAATCATTCCTCTAGGGAGATCTTTCTGCGGATTTTCACATTCTTCTGCGGTAGTAGAAATAGCATCGAAACCGATATAGGCAAAGAAAACGCCCGACACACCTTTCATCATTCCACTAAAACCATTCGGTAAAAATGGATGCCAATTTGCTGGTGTTACATAAAAGAAACCGATTACAATCACGGCTAACACTACACAAATTTTTAAAATTACCATGGCATTGGTTGCTCGTTTAGTTTCTTTAATACCTATATAAACTAACCAGGTAATCAGAAAAACAATCATTAAAGCAGGTAAATCCGCAATCAACTTTAAACTACCAATTGCTGGCGCTGTTGTCCATGCTTGTGCTGCGTTGATGGTATTGCTACTTAAGCCATCCAAAGAACCGCCAGCAGCTACTAAGGTTTGGTTGGCCTTATAAGCAGATAGGTAATCCATTGTTAAATAAGCAGGGACTTCTATATGAAAGCCTCGCAATAAATTCACAAAATAACCACTCCAAGAAATAGCTACGGCGATGTTTCCAATAGCATATTCCATCAATAAATCCCATCCAATAATCCATGCAATTAATTCGCCAAAAGAGGCATAAGCATAAGTGTAAGCACTACCAGCAACAGGAATTCTTGATGCAAATTCGGCGTAACATAAAGCGGAGAAGCCGCAGGTGATACCAGTTAAAATAAATAAAATACTTACGCCTGGTCCACCATTAAAGGAAGCTTCACCAATCGTAGAGAATATTCCAGCTCCTACTATGGCTGCAATTCCCATAAAAGTAAGATCTTTTACGGTTAGAACCTTATTTAAACTATGACTTTCCCCATCTCCGTAGCCATCTTTACTGTCCTTTAATATTTTAGAGATCGTCTTTTTTCTGAATACACCTTGTTGCATATGAATTTGATAAAAAGTTGAAGGACCAAAATAAAAATTATTTAGCGAAAACAGCTTTAAAAATCCAGATTAAGATTTTTTTAAATTGTATATGCGAGAGTAAAGAATCAAAATATTGAGAAATGAAATGTCAATAATCACTTAATTTTAAAGGAATTAAGCATGATGATATCGTAATCCTTTAAAATTTTTTAAATCAAATCTCATTTGAAGTTTCTTTATTCTCTACTTCCCAAATAAACTATTCTTATATAAATAGGAAGCGGTTTGATAAAAGGCAATACGAGTGACGAATGCGATGCTGACGATCAAGTAGTACAGAACGTAGAAATAGCTTTATATTTTAAGTTTAACAAAAAAAATTAAATAGAATTAACTAATTGAATATCAAATTAAGACCATAATGAAGTTTAGTAAATTTTATCTGTTGCTACTTTATAGGTTGGATCTTCTATGATATTCACCTCAATAATATCGTTGGCATTTTTTAATAATTCCCTGCAATCTCCACTAAGATGACGGAGATGTAATGTTTTTCCCGCATTTTTATAACGCTCGGTTAATTTATTCAAGGCTTCAATGCCAGACATATCAGCCACTTTACTATCACTAAAATCAATGATGACTTCCTGAGGATCAGTTAAAACATCGAACTTATCATTAAATGCTGTTATAGATGCGAAAAATAAAGGTCCAAATATCTCATAATGTTTTACTCCTTTCTCGTCCACATATTTTCTGGCTCTGATACGTTTAGCACTTTCCCAGGCAAAAACTAGCGCAGAAATGATAACACCAATTAATACGGCTAAAGCTAGATTATGCAATAACACAGTAATACCGGCTACCAAAACTCCTACTATAATGTCATGTAAAGGCATTTTTCCAATCATCCTGAAACTTGCCCATTCAAATGTTCCTATTGCTACCATAATCATAACTCCGGTTAATGCAGCCATAGGTACCTTCTCAATCAAGCCTGAACCAAACATGATAAAGACCAAAAGCATAATTGACGCCACAATTCCTGATAAACGAGCTCTTGCTCCCGAAGAAATATTGATTAAACTTTGCCCAATCATAGCACAACCCCCCATACCCGAAAATAATCCAGTTACAAAATTTGCAGTTCCTTGTGCCACAGCCTCTCTATTACCGCTTCCACGGGTTTGTGTAATCTCATCAATCAAATTTAGTGTAAGTAAACTTTCAATTAATCCTACGCCAGCAATGATTAAAGCATATGGAAAAATTACTTCTAAAGTGGTCCATTGAAATGGTATAGACGGAATATGAAACGGAGGGAAACCTCCTTGAATAGAGGCTAAATCGCCTACCGTTTTAGTATGAATGTTGAAAGCTACGATAATGGCACTTACAATTAATATGGCTGTTAAAGCAGAAGGAATTTTCTTGGTTAGTTTTGGTAAACCCCAAATGATGAAAACAGTAAGTGATACAAAACCTAACATAATGTACATGGGCGGGCCAGTTAACCAATGCATTTCTCCATCGGCACCCAACCCTTTAAACTGTACTAATTGCGACATAAAGATAATGATGGCAAGGCCATTTACAAAACCATACATTACAGGTTGCGGTACCAAGCGAATAAATTTTCCTAATTTGAAAAAGCCAAAAATCATTTGAATTAAACCCGCTAATATTACTGCAGCAAAAACATACTCCACACCTTGAGATTTGGCTAAACTTACAATAACTACTGCCACTGCTCCAGTAGCACCAGAAATCATACCAGGTCGACCACCAAATATGGAGGTAATTAAACCCATAGTAAATGCAGCATATAAGCCTGTTAGAGGAGACAAACCAGCAATAATGGAGAAGGCTACAGCTTCTGGTATTAAGGCTAGGGCTACAGTTAAACCAGATAAAATTTCGGTTTTATAATCTACTTTTTGTTTGAAATTAAATAGGTTGAAAATTGCTTCCATGTATATCTCTGCTGTTAATAGTGATGAAATTCATCATTAAGTATTTGAAAATGAGTATCCTGCAAAGGATGCTTTTTTTTGATGAAGTCGCGAAGATAAGATAATTAAAAGGATTGAACAACCTTGTTAATGAAAAAGCCCATTGAATTAGACACAAAAAAAGCCGATACTTTCCGTATCGGCTTTTAGAAATGTTAATCAAAGATTAGTTGAATAATGTGAATTCAACTCTTCTATTATTTTGACGACCAGCTTCTGTCGCATTGGTATCAATAGGTTGGGTTTCACCATAACCTGTTGCTTCAATTCTTGAAGGGTTAACCATCTTACTTACTAGATATGTTTTAACAGATTCTGCTCTTTCTTTAGAAAGTTTCATATTGTATGCTTCACTACCTTTACTATCTGTATGACCAGCTAATTTTAAGCTTAGATTTTTTGATATCAAAAGTTCTGCAACACGATTTAAAGTTGCGTATGATTTAGATCTTATAGTTGATTTATTGAAATCAAATTCCAGATTTTTAATCGCTTCTGATACCACTTTTTTATCTTCATCTGTTATGATATAAGTTACTGGTTTTGCAGGCTCAACTTTAGGAAGTGGACATCCTGCACCATCAACTGCTGTTCCTTTCGGAGTATTTGGACATTTGTCATAATAATCAGAAACGCCATCGCCATCAGTATCGGTCATTAATTTATTAACCTTGTCTTTTAGCGCATTTACTTCGTCTTCATTGCCTTTTGGCATATTAGCCATCTGAGCTTTCAAATCATCGTATTTAGCAACGTAATCTTTTTCTAATGCCGCAGCTGGATTTGCAAAAGCTAACTGAGGTTTTGTTTTGTTACCCAAAGCAAATTCTAAACCTGCATAACCGTAAGAGAATTTATCATTTTGTGGTTCTCTGTGGTAGCCGTCTAAATTATCTCCATCTACGAAGTTCATTTTGTAACCTAAATCTAAGTTTATCCCTTTTGCAATCATAAACTTAGCACCAACTCCAACGGGAACGACTAATTCATGAATATTGCCTCCACTTTTCAACATTACACTTTGTCCTCCAGTTGTAATATCTGTAGGTTGATATCCCATTAAACCTGCACCAGCAGAAACATATGGCGAAACATAGCTCTGTCTATCAAGGATGCTGAAATTACCAATGTTGTAAACAGCGCTTAGGGTACCCACCCATTTAACATCTGTTTGATAAGAACTATAAGGGCTATTATATTTAGTTCCATTACCTAGAGCCTTATCATTGTTAGCTTTTAAAGTTCCTCTGAAAAAATCTCCTTGAATTCCGAAATTATGCCAAATTTGCTTTTTAATGTAACCACCGTAGCCTAAACTAGCTTTCCAATTGGTAAAATCGTTTCTGCCGCCCGTTGCAACAACTGGAGACATTACACCACCATTTAAACCAAATGACCATGTGCGATATGCACCTTTTGTAAATGGAGCTGGAGATTCACTCATCATGGGGGTTGAATCCTGAGCCAATGCAAAATTAGACATAGCTATTGCTCCTAAAAGCATTATAGATTTTTGAAAATTTGTTTTCATGTTGTATTTATTTAATTTCGACCATATAGGCTAAAAACTCTGCCGAAAATGAATATTATCAAAATTTATAGATATAAATGCTGATTATCAGGGATTAGAGTCATAAAAAAAGGTATGACTGATAGCAGTCATACCTTTTTTATTGTATGGAAAAGAATACAACCTACCAAAGTTTTGATGGATAAACTCCATCTGAAACTAGTTTATTAATGTTTTCTTGAACTATTTCTTTATCTTCTTTATAAGTAACACCAAACCATTTTGCATCTGTTGGGATTACTTTAAAGTTTGCCTCTTTATTTTTAATCAAATAATCAGCAATTAGTGGGATAAAAAATTCTGATTTTGGATTACGCTCATTCTTATGAACAAAATCAATAAATAATTTTTTGATGACAGCAAATACATCAGGAGTAAACCCCCAGAAATTCATAGAAACAGGAGTGCTAGAGGCTAAAGGATGGGTCGAGCCGTCTTCATTTTCATAAACGATCTCATCATCTTTTCTATAAACTTTAGTCCTTTCGTTTATTTCGGTCATGTTTCCATCTGCATCCGTTTGACAAACGCCACGAGAAACTGATCCATTTTCTGATAAGGTATTGCCTATTTTGTAGCCAACAATGCTGTAAGTGCTTGAATTTGCTTCGGTAGTCAAGAAATCAACCATATTTTTGAAAGCTTCGAAACCATAATAATCATCGGCATTGATGACACAAAATGGTTCGTGGATTTGATTTCGGGCTTCTAAAATCGCATGACCTGTTCCCCAAGGTTTCGCTCTTTCTATGTCTTTATCTATACCATATTTCTTTAGATCAAAAGTTTGAAAAACATAATCAGTTTCAATTTTTCCGGCTAGTTTAGGTTCAAAAATCCCTTTAAAGCTATCTAAAAACTCTTCACGGATGATGAAAGTTATTTTCCCAAAACCAGCTTTGATGGCATCGTAAATAGAATAATCAATTATCGTTTCTCCATTTGGTCCAAATCCATCAATCTGTTTCATGCTACCATAACGGCTAGCCATTCCTGCTGCCAGGATCAATAAAGTAGGTTTCATTTTCTCTGTATTTTATGATTAATTCTGGATGGGTTTATCATCCTTGTTTTTTACATATTTATCTAGCCAATTATTCATTTCCCATAACATGTGTAAAATGGACTCTTTAGCTCGATAGCTGTGCGCTTCTGCTGGCAAATATACTAAACGTGTGGTAGCTCCAAAACCTTTAAGGGCACTATAGAATCTTTCGCTCTGAATAGGAAAGGTTCCAGAGTTATCATCAGCCTCACCATGTATTAAAAGTAGCGGAGTTGTAATTTTGTTTGCATAAGAAAATGGAGACATATCAAAATACAATTTTGGATTGTCCCAATAGGTTCTTTCTTCTGCCTGAAAACCAAAGGGAGTTAATGTTCTATTATATGCGCCGCTTCTGGCAATTCCAGCTGCAAAAAGCTTAGTTTGAGCTAAAAGATTGGCGGTCATAAAAGCACCATAAGAGTGTCCACCTATAGCGATTTTTTTAGGATCGGCGATGCCCATTTTAGTGATTTTATTAATTGCCGCTTCAGCATTTTGTGTCAATTGTTTAACGAAAGTATCATTTGGTTGATCGTTACTTTCACCAACAATTGGCATATCTACGTTATCTAATACCGCATAGCCTTGTGTCACCCAAAAAATGGGAGAAGCCCAAGAAACATTTACGAATTGATATGGAGATCCTTTAACTGCACCAGCAGCACTAATAGTTTTAAATTCTTTAGGATAAGCCCACATTAAAACAGGTAACGTTCCTTTTGTGGGATTATAATCTTTTGGTAAATATAAGTTTGCAGTTAAATTTAAATGATCTTTTCTTTGATATTGAATTTGCTGTTTCGAAATACCAAATAATTGTGGATAAGGATTTTTAAAAAAAGTTAACTGCTCTTGCCTTTTGAGATTCTCATTGTAAACAAAATAATTGGTTGGTTCAATGACCGATTCTCTAGTGATAATTAAATCTTGTTTATTATCAAAATAAATTGGGCGTTCGTAAAAAGGAGCTCTAGAATGGAAAAGTGTGTCGGTTAATTTTGTTTTCACATTAAACTTCAATAAAAACGGGCGATCTCCCTTTGGAGATGCTCCCTGAGAGATAGAAAAAATCCAAATGTTATTAGGATCTGTTATTCTACGGATAGCACTATAATCTAATAATAAGATATCTTTATTATAATCGTTTTTAACGGTAACAAATTCTCCTGGATCAGAATAAGTGTCTTCATAATATCGGTCCCAAATATTTACACGGTATTTAGGATTATTAGGTTTGATGAAAACTCTTCTTTCACCTCTAGTTTTCCACCATCTTTCGGTAACCATTGCAATTTGGTCGTTTCCCCAATCTATATGCTCAAAACGGAGGTAGCAATCCGCTAATTTCTTTTTCTCATTAATGGTTTCACCAACTTTTCTAGTGTAAATAACGTCTCTGATGGCAATTCTATTTGAAGGATCTCCATTGTCTTGAGCTTCAACCCAATAAAAAGTCTGCGGTTCATCAGCTCTCCATCCAAATTCTCTTGATCCTTCCAACACGGCATCAAAACCTTGCGGAAGATGATCAGCGAGTTGACTTTCGGCAACCTTTTCATTCAACTTACCATATTTATCTAAAATCGAAACGGTATAAGGAAAACTGCCGATAGGAACGATATAAGAATAAGGGCGATGAATAGTTTTTGTCATCACCATGCTTCCGTCCGGAGAAAAATCAAAATCACGATAAATCTCTGGGCGGTTAAAATCAGCAGTGTCACCGTTGATGAAAACCATTTTTAATTGAGTGGTAAGGTAATAATCAAAAAAAGTTTCGTCAGTTGGCGTTTTTAATAAATCTTGATAAGTGCGATTTGGAGCCGATTTTCCAATATTTTCTTGTGTGTTTGGACCTTCAGGAATGGGAGATCTTTTAGGAATTTCTTTTTGTGGAGCGACACATTTTACCAAAAGTGATTTACTATCTGGAGACCATTGGTATAACCTTCCATAAGTATCATTTAAAGCAATGTCAGACAATCGTTTGGCTAATTTTTGTTCTAAATCTCCCAACCAAAGTTGGATTTCATTTTGAGTGGTAATGGTAAACGAGATGTATCTTTCATCCAAAGAGAAAATAACATCATGAATTTTGGCGTCTTTTGGAATACCCGCTAAATTGAATTCTTCATTTTTTCTTAAGTTTTTTAAGCTTAAAGTAGCAAAGTATGAAGTGCGACTGTTTGAAAAATTTAAACCATTTACACGTAAACCCGCTAATTTAATATAGGGTTTTGAGACCTCTTCAATGGATGGGTAACCGGGTTCTTCTAAAATAGCCATGTACTGGGCATGGCTACTAAAAATCACCGAACGATTGATGGTGTTTTCAATCATTTGAGTAATGGCTTCAGGAGGTTTTTGATAACCAGAAATCTCTTGAGCCTCGACTAAAGAATATGAAAAGACTGTTAAAATAAATGCAATTACTTTACATTTTTTAAAAAATGAATAGAAGCTCATTTATTTAATATATTTAAAATCCTGATCTTTTTTGATGGCTAATAAAGAGTGATAGATGAGGTTGATCACATTGTCCACATCTTCTTTATGAATCATCTCTACCGTAGTATGCATGTATCTCAACGGCAAAGAAATCAATGCCGAAACTACGCCTTCGTTACTGTAAGCAAAAGCGTCAGTATCTGTTCCGGTAGAACGTGATGAGGCCTGACGTTGAAAAGGGATATTGTTTTTCTGAGCTGTTTCTACCAATAGCTTGTTCAAATTCACCTGTACGGCTGGTGCATAAGAAACAACCGGACCTTTTCCACAAGCTAAATCACCTTGAGTGATTTTACTAATCATGGGCGTGGTGGTATCGTGAGTGACATCGGTAATGATTGCTACGTTTGGTTTAATTTTATGAGCAATCATTTCTGCTCCACGTAAACCAATCTCTTCCTGAACAGAGTTTACGATATATAAACCAAAGTCTAATTTATTTTTATTTTCATGTAAAAGACGAGCAACTTCGGCAATCATAAAACCACCAGCTCTGTTATCTAAAGCCCTACCCACATAATAACGATCGTTTAATACCATGAATTCATCTTCATAGGTAATTACGCAGCCAACATGGATACCTAATTTTTCTACTTCTTCCTTAGAAGTACAGCCGCAATCTAAAAAAATGTTCTTAAGTTGAGGTGCTTCTTCTTTTTCGCCTCCATGACGGGTGTGAATAGCTGGCCAACCGAAAACAGCTTTAACGACACCACCATCGGTATGGATGTTTACTCTTTTTGAAGGAGCAATTTGATGATCTGAACCTCCGTTACGAATCACATAGATTAAACCATCGCTGGTAATGTAATTTACAAACCAAGATATTTCATCGGCATGAGCCTCAATCACCACTTTATAAGTTGCTTTCGGATTGATGACTGCAACTGCAGTTCCGTAATTATCAGTATAATGTTCATCTACATAAGGTTTGATATAATCTAACCATAGTTTTTGACCTTCCCACTCGAAACCAGTAGGTGAGGGGTTGTTGATATATTTTTCGAAAAATGTTAACGATTTTTTAGTGACTACTGCTTCGTGTTTCTTTTCTGATTGCTCTTTCTTCTTAGCCATGTGATTTTTATTATTTGATTTTGAACAAATATAATAAGCTTGATAAGCTTAGTGTGGTTTTGTGGAAATTAAATGAAATTGTTTAATTCTTTTTCAAGGATGATATAATCAATGTCATCTTTAGAAAATTTCTGGTCGGTTTCTACCATCCCGAATTTTCTATAAAAATTGGTAGCGGTACTTCGGGCATTACACCAAATTTTATGTGCTTTTTGTTCCTCAGCGTAAGCGAAAATATATTTTAGTAAGGCTGATCCAAAACCTTGATGTTGGAATTCTTTGAGTGTAGCAAACTTTCGAAATTGAATGATGCCACTGCCTTTATCAAAGCAAGAAACAACGGAAATCAGTTTATCTTGATGAAATAAACCGAAATGAACTCCATCTTCATCTTCTTCTAGTTGAAGCTTCTTTAAAAGAAGTTTTGGATATAATTCCGCCTGCCTGACCATTAAAGTTGCCGCAGGCGGAATTTGTTCAATTGAGAATTGTGTTTCGTCCAATCTATTTCTTTACTTCTTTCAACATTTCCTTAACTGCTGCTTCCAATTGTTGGTCCTCGCCTTTTAATACTTTGTTGTAATCGTTATTTACTTTAATGTCAGGTTCTAATTGGTGATTCTCGGTCGCGTGGGTTTCGCCAGCACCATAAGTAGCAATCATCGGGATACCGAAATAAATAGATGGATCAATTTGTGTTTCCCACCAAACGGCAGTTCCTGTACCTGCTACAGGCATTCCAATCAATTTACCTAAACCCAATTCTTTATAGGCATAGGGGAACATGAAAGCATCGGAATAATTTCCTTCACTCATAATCACACAACTAGGTTTGCTCCACTTGTTTAAAGGCTCGCCACCTGTGGTTACATGTCCTTGAGGGCGTAGTGTGAAGTATATTTTACCACCTAAAAAAGTCACTAAATCATCATGTAACCAGCCGCCACCATTAAAACGGGTATCCACAATTAAAGCATCTTTATTGATGTTTTTTCCCAATACTTTATCAAAAGTAACACGGAAACTAGGATCGTTCATAGCTCTCACATGTACATAACCTACTTTCCCGCCAGATAGGCTATCTGTTAAATGTTCCATCGTATCTGTCCAGCGTTTATAGAGCAAAACATTAGTTTCTATACCGCTTGAAATAGGTTTTACAATCTCGCTAAAAGTTTGGTTAGTTTTTGGATCATGAAAATCTATTCTGGTAAAATCACCTGCTTTATGATTTAAAAACATGGCCCAATCCACATCAGCGGTAATGGCATTCCCATTGATTTTATCTATCACCATACCTACTTGCATTGCAGTTTTGGCTTTATCAAAGGGACCTCCAGCAATCACATCTTTCACCACTAAACCACTACCTCCTTTAGTCACATCGTATAATAAACCCAAAGCCGCAGTAGCATCACCATTTGTCGAACTTACCCTATAACCCCCGCCAGTATGTGAAGCATTTAGCTCCCCTAAGAACTCGCTAATAAAGACTTCAAAGTCGTAGTTGTTATTAATATAGGGAAGAAATTTAGCATAAGTGGTGTGATAAGTATCCCAATCTACACCTTGTAATTTTGGATCGAATAATTTTTTCTTCACTTGTTTCCAAGCATGATCAAATATGTAAGCTCTCTCTGCTGATGCGTCCAATTCCATGTTGGCATCGATTTTTATGGGAGAAACTTTACCATCATCTACCCCAACTTTCATGATGTTCCCACCAGCTAAAACAAAAAGGTTTTTTCCGTCATCGCTCATTTTTAAGCTTCCATTATCAACACCCAATTTGGCTAAAACTTTAGTTTCGTGGGTACGTGGCATGGTTACCCAAAGGTCATAACCTTTTTCGTATTTAGCTAAGTAGAATAATTTCTCTCCATCTTTAGATAGCGCAACACCGCCAATATCTGTAGAACTGATGGTTAATCTTTCTGTTCTGTTATCTAAATTTTTAAGGTTGAGCACCAAGTCTTCGACTGGTTTAGTCTCCTTTTTATCCGCGGATTTTTTGACTTCTTTTTTATCATCAGCTTTGCTGGAGCTATCTTTTTTGGACAACTCTTTTTGAAGATCAAAATCTTCTTTACTCAATTGATATTTATCCCAAGTATCTTGATCGAAGAACATGGCGTAAATATCGCTTTGGCTGCCACGACTCAGATTTT
>JAHJVW010000078.1 GCA_018828585.1 Bacteroidota bacterium | reverse complement strand
TTTGTTTCAAAATAAATTGCTAATTTTATGAGTATAAAAATACTAATTATTTTAGTAAAAACAAATATTTTTTTAAAATGGGAAAAATATCCGAAAACATTAAATACCTAAGAAAGAAACAAGGTTTCACTCAGCAACAATTTGCAGACACTATGGAGATTAAAAGATCTTTGGTTGGCGCTTATGAAGAAGATAGGGCTGAACCTAAATATGATCTACTTAAAAAATTTGCTGAGTTTTTTGAATTAAGTATTGATGATCTCATCAATGAGAAAATTGATGCACAATGGAAGCCTAAACCTAAAGGTGATGGTTCAAATGTTAGGGTATTAAGTATCACGGTTGATAAAGACGATAACGAAAATATAGAGTTAGTTCCTGTAAAAGCTAGTGCTGGCTATTTAAACGGTTATAGCGACCCCGAGTATGTGAGTACTTTACCTAAATTCTCATTACCTATATTTAAACAAGGCACTTTTAGGGCTTTTGAAATAAAAGGTGACTCTATGCTCCCACTACCAAGTGGTGCCATTATTATTTCTGAATATGTAGAAAATTGGAACGATTTAAAAGTTGGAGAAACTGTTGTAGTAATTAGCAGAAACGAAGGTATTGTTTATAAAAGAATAGGAACTAAATTAAGGGTTGATAAAGGAATTAAATTAGTTTCAGATAATACTGTTTATGATCCTTATTATGTTGGAGTTGATGATATTATTGAGATTTGGAAAGCAAAAGCTTTCATTTCGACAGAATTACCACAACCCACACCAGAGCCAACTATGGAAAGTCTAACAACTATGATGTCTCAAATGCAACGTTCTATCAGTCAATTAAAGAATGATAAAAATTAATTCTTCTATTTAAAATATCTACTAAATATAAAACGAAAGAAACTACTTATATAATAATTTAATTATTGACGCTAATTTATGATTTAGTATGAAAAAGATTTAAGCCTCTTGTATCTTAAAAAAAATCTGGTTGAAATAATCAAACCCAATTTAAAAGATTCAAAAAAGCCTCAATTTTAGAGTCTTTTTTTATTTTTACAAAAAATATAAAGTTGGCAGAATTTCTATCAAATAAAATTAATCAAAGAATACAATCTGATTCATTAAGAAGTCTAAAAAAATTATCTGGTTTAATTGATTTCTCTTCCAACGATTATCTCGGCTTTGCCAGATCTATCTCATTAAAGAAAAACATCAATCACTTCATTTCACAAAATGAAGATTATTCCATTGGTGCAACAGGATCAAGACTATTATCTGGTAACAATGCTTTTGTCGAAGATTTAGAAATTGAATTAGCGAAATTTTATCAAGCTGAAGCTGGATTAATTTTCAATTCAGGATATGATGCAAATGTTGGCTTACTATCCTGTATCGCTCAAAGAGGAGATACCGTTATTACAGATGAATTGATACATGCCAGTTTGATTGATGGTGCCCGCTTAAGTAATGCCAATAAGTACATCTTTAAGCACAATGATTTAGAAAGTCTCGAAGAAAAATTAAGAAATAGCAAAGGAAATATTTTCATTATTACTGAAAGTGTTTTTTCTATGGATGGAGATCAAACTCCATTAATTGAAATTCTAAACTTAACTAAAAAATATAATGCTCATTTAATTGTTGATGAAGCACATGCTACGGGAGTAGTGGGTGAAACTGGAAAAGGATTAGTTAATCAGTTAAACCTTGAAAAAGAAATTTTTGCAAGAGTTCACACCTTTGGGAAAGCAATAGGTTGTCATGGTGGAATTATATTAGGTAGTGAACAACTTAAAACTTTTTTAATCAACTTTTGCCGATCATTTATATATACTACCGCTCTTCCGTACCATAGCTTGGTTTGTGTAAAATTTGCTCATCAAGAGCTAGAAAACGATAAAATCAGCTTATCAAAATTGAAAAATAATATTAATTGTTTTAAGCTAAAAAGTTTTGAGATTTTAAAAGAAATAGATTCAACTGATAGTGCAATTCAATCTATCATCATTCCAGGCAATAAAAAGTGTAAATCAATTTCATTAAAAATGCAAGAGCTAGGGTTTGATGTTAGAGCTATATTGAGTCCTACAGTTCCAGAAGGAAAAGAAAGAATTAGAGTTTGCTTACACAGCTTTAATTCAGAATTAGAAATAGAGAATTTATTAAAAAATATAAGCAAATTGATATGAATAAAATCTATTTTATTACCGGAATTGGAACTGAAATAGGGAAAACTTTGATTTCAGCCATTTTGGTTCAAAAGCTTAAAGCTGATTATTGGAAACCAATTCAATCTGGAGATTTAGATTTTTCTGACACAATTAAAGTTAAAAATTTGATTAACAATAAAAAATCAATTTTCCATCCTGAAGCATATCGTTTGACTCAGCCATATTCTCCACACTATTCAGCAAAATTGGATAATGTTGAAATTGATTTAAGTAGATTTAAATTTCCAGAAACAGATAATCATCTAATAATTGAAGGTGCTGGTGGGTTAATGGTTCCATTGAATGAATATCATTTAATGATTGATTTAATTAAAAAACTAAAGGCAGAGGTTATTTTAGTTTCAAAAAATTATTTAGGTAGTATTAACCACACTTTACTCTCAATAGAAGCTTTAAAAAATCGTGATATTCCTATTAAAGGAATCATTTTTAATGGTTCATCAAGTCCTTCAACTGAAGAAATTATTTTAAAAATGTCAGGTATTAGGTGTCTTGGAAAAATTGAGAAATTAAATGAGATTGATTCAAAATCTATTATAAAAGCTGGGGAACATATTTCTTTATGAAATAACTGATATTTCATAAAGAAATAGTAAAAAACAAAAAAGCCCTAAGAATCAACTTAGCGCTTTTTTTTTATAATTTGAGAATAAATTATTCTCCTTTATCTTCTTTTTTTGCTGCAGTCTTTTTTGCTGGAGTTTTTTCTTTAGCGGTAGTTTCTTTCTTAACTACTGCTTTTTTTACAGGCTCTTTTTTCTCGTCTTTAACTTCTACTGCAGGTGCAGCTTCTTTAACTTTTACCTCTTTTTTTGCTACTATTTTTTTTGTAACTGGTTTGTCTTCAACTACGGTAGCAGAAAAATCAAAAGGTACTACAGAAACATAAGATTTGTTATCTGCTTTTTTTCTGAAAGAAACTTTACCATCAATTAAAGCGAACAAAGTATGGTCTTTTCCAATACCTACGTTTTTCTCTGGATGGTGTTTAGTACCACGTTGACGAACAATAATATTTCCTGCAATTGCAGCTTGTCCACCAAAAATTTTGATACCTAAACGCTTACTTTGTGATTCTCTACCGTTATTCGAGCTACCGGCTCCTTTTTTGTGTGCCATGGTTCTATATCTTTTTTGCTAAAACTTAGCTAATGTTAACGTTAAAATTAAATTGAGATGCTATCGATCTGGATTTTGGTGAAAGATTGACGATGACCGTTTTTCTTTTTATATCCTTTTCTTCTTTTCTTATGGAAGATAATTACTTTATCCCCTTTTAAATGAGACACGATCTTAGCTGAAACTTTAGCACCTTTCACAGCAGGAGTACCTACCGTAAATTTACCTTCGTTTTCCACTAACAAAACATTGTCAAATTCAATACTAGCGCCTTCATCACCTTGTAATCTGTGTACAAAAAGATGCTGGTCTTTAGCAACTTTAAATTGCTGTCCGGCTATATTTACTATTGCGTACATTGTTAATTTATTTATGTATGTATATAAAAATTGAGGTGCAAATATAGGGATATAATTTATTTAAACAAACCCTGTTGCAAAATTTAATTTAACTTATATAACACTACTGAATTTTGCCAATTTAATCTATTAATAATCAGGTCTGTTAATAATTGCTTGTTGAATAACGGCTTCTCTTAAATCAAATATCCTTTTTGCTTCTTGCTCCTGTTCTGGGAACTTAAATTCATGATGATGTTTTGCATGAATTTCTCTTCCTTTTAAAACTTCTTCTACTGGTTCTTCAAGATTGTAAAAATCATTTACAGCCTCTTTTGCTGCTTTTTGCTTCTTCCTTACTTCCTCTCTCCTCATTTGAAGCTCTTTCTTTTTATCATCTAAAAAACTAGTAGACTGAAAGTGTCCTTCCGTATAGTCTTTTTTAATCTTCCCTCCTACAAAATCATCAGGAAATACTTCAGAACTATTTTGTTCTGGTTGCTTAAGTGATCTAGATCTTGACTTTTGCTGTTCTTTTATATAATTGTTATAAGCATTATATAAGAAAAACGCAATAGGAATGAGTATATAAAAGAATTTTTCCACTGAGTAAATTACTAAAAAAGTTATTGATTCTTATAATGATTAATTAAATGGTGTTTATTTATCAAGTTTATCATAAATGGATTGAAAATTAAATTTAAATTCTTAAAAATTGATTAA
>JAHJVW010000077.1 GCA_018828585.1 Bacteroidota bacterium | reverse complement strand
TGCAACAAAGACTAATGGTACAATTGTACTTAATAGTACAAGTAATGTTGCCATTTATCAAAAAGCAAAACAAAATCTTCAACATCTTTCAGATTCTGATTTTAAAGAAAAAGATTAAAAAAACTATTCCGTATCATTTAAATGGCTGCTTCAACTTTCGAGGCAGCCATTTTTTATTCAAAAAAATTGAAAGGATCGGGTATAAAAATCAACTGATTTTAAAGCTAACCTCTGTCTATTTGTCCAAATTATACAAAAAACTAAGTCACTCAACAGCCTCAGGTTTTTTATTTATCAAAAAAAAGTCTTTTCCCAAAATACCCCCTCATTTATTTAAATTTTTTTTGAGGGTAGCACTTCAATTTTTCGGTATTGTAGTATATCAGCTGAATACAAAAAATTGTTAGGCAAAAGCCTATCGCAAAATTTCACAATTAAAAATGAAAGAAAATGAAAAAAATATTTAATCTTAGAAACTCAATTGCGCTCTTAGCCTTAGTAGCAGTGGGCTTTACCGCTTGTAAAAAATCTGAAACCGGATCTATCACCGATTTTGGAACTCAATTAGGTGCTGTAGCCATCGCGTCCACAAATACAGTTGCTGGTTTACAAACGACTACATCAACAACCGACTCTCTTTATGCAATGGATGCTTGTCATAAAGACCACAAAAGAACCAGTGTAAAAGCAGAATCACTCCCTACATCAATCAACACTTATTTAACTACAAATTATGCTGGTTATACTTTTATAAAGGCATTTAGCACAACCACCATCAGCACAAATACTTTAGATGCTTATGTTGTTGGCATTAATTTTAATGGTAAACCAGTTGCTTTAAAGTTTGATGCCTCAGGTAATTTCTTAAAAGTTTTAGAATTGAGAGAAGGTCGTGATATGAAAAAGGGTGGAGATCATCACGATGGTGGATGT
This sequence comes from Bacteroidota bacterium, assembly GCA_018828585.1. Classification (GTDB taxonomy): domain Bacteria; phylum Bacteroidota; class Bacteroidia; order Sphingobacteriales; family Sphingobacteriaceae; genus Pseudopedobacter. Next base: position 15,823 of record JAHJVW010000077.1, on the reverse strand, counting down.
TTTGACAATAGAGACGGGAAGCAAAGAGATACCATAGCGATTAGTGCATTACCAGCTAATATTATAGCATATTTTAAAACTAATTACGCACAAGATACTTTAAAAGGCGCTTTTACTAATAAAGATGGAAGTATCATCGTCATCAGTAAAAATGTGAGTTTCTTCGCAACTGCATTTAAGGCTGATGGAACGTTTATTAAAAGAGATGTTTTGCCAAATCATCCTGGTAAAGATAAAGAAATTGCACAATCGGCTTTGCCAGCCAGTGTGACCACCTATTTAAGTACAACTTATCCTAACTATGTTTTCAAGAAAGCTTTTTCCGATGTGGATAATGGCGTTGTAAAAGGATATTTGGTAATTATAGATGCCAACATGACTAAGTATGCTGTTGTATTTAATGCCTCTGGAGCTTTTATTTCGGCAAAAGCCTTAAGATAATTTTTTCTGATTAGTTTGATGGTAAGGGATGGGCTCAAAATTGAGCTCATCCCTTTTTTATTTAAAAAATTGTCGGTTTTTATTTGATTAATAGAAATTATAGATTTGCACACTCATTAAAAGATATCATTATGTTCGATAAAATATTTGAAGCCCAGCAAAAAGCTGAAGAGGTAAAAAAAAGATTGGCAAACATCAGTGTAGTTGCCGAGGTTGAAGGAGGCGCCATTAAAGTAACTGCAACTGCTAATAAACTTATTCAGTCGATTGAAATAGAAGAAGACTTCTTAAAAGAGAACGGAAAGGAAGGAATAGAAGATCTTTTAGTTGTTGCTATTAATAAAGCTTTGGAACAGGCAGAAAATGTTTCTCAGGCCGAGATGGCTGTAGTTACGCAACAAATGCTGGGTGGAATGGGCGGGTTAGGAAACCTTTTTGGGAAAAAATAGTTTCTTAATAAAACATACACGATTATGAAAGTTAATTATTTAGGGCATTCTACATTCTTATTTGAAATTTCAGGCAAAAAAATCTTGGTTGATCCTTTTATATCACCCAACGAGTTAGCTAAGCACATAAAAGCGGATGAAATTTCTTGCGATTATATTTTAATTTCCCATGGACATGGCGACCACGTTGCAGATTTAGTAACGATTGCAAAACGGACAGGAGCAAAAGTGGTGAGCTCTTTCGAAATTATTGATTGGTGCGCAAAACAAGGAATTGAAAATGGCCACCCCATGAATTTAGGAGGAAGCTGGACATTTGATTTCGGAACCGTAAAAATGGTTTATGCTTCACATTCTAACTCGCTACCTGATGGTACTTACGGAGGAACTGCCGCAGGATTTATCATTAAAGCAGAGGGTAAGACAATTTACTACGCTGGTGATACCTCTTTAAACCAAGAGATGAAATTAACGGGCGAGCTAAACAAGATTGATTATGCTTTCTTACCTATTGGCGATAATTTCACAATGGGTATAGATGATGCCGTAATTGCAGCTGACTTTATTAAATGTGAAAATATCATTGGCATGCACTACGATACTTTTGGTTTCATTAAAATAGATCATGATTATGCTAAAAAGGCTTTCGCCGATGCTGGTTTGAATTTACATCTATTAGAAATTACTGACGACATTTCGAAAGCAATAACTTTATAACAAACAAAAATGGAGCTTTAAAAGCTCCATTTTTGTTTGTTACGAAATTTTATAATTATCTATCCAATAACGGTTCCATCGTTAATTACAGCGTTTTTCTTCACTACAACAATTCCTTCTTTTACGGTATATGTTTCGTGGTCAGCGTCCACTAAATGCGAGCCGCCATTAATGGTTACATTGTTACCAATAAAACAGTTCTTATCTAAGATTGCATTATTAATCATACAATTTTCCCCGATTCCGGTTAGAGGTTTATGTGACTTTACCAAGCCTTCAATTTCTTCTATTGTCTGGTAATAGTCGCTTCCCATCACATATGAGTTGGTTATTTTTGTGCCTTTACCAATACGCGTTCTGATGCCCACAACAGCGTGTGTAATTTCATCAGCATTGATGATGCAACCGTCGGCAATAATTACTTTATCTAATCTAGTACCAGATATTTTTGATGGTGGTAACATTCTTGAACGAGAGTAAACCGGACTTTTAGAAAATAGGTTGAACTCTGGAATGTCATCTGTTAAACCCAAATTAGCCTCAAAGAAAGAATCGATATTACCTATATCTGTCCAATAACCTTCGTACTGATAGCTGATAATTTTGTTTACTCCCACCGCATCTGGGATTATTTCTTTGCCGAAGTCATGTCGTTCGTTGCCTTCCAACATCCCAATTAATACATCCTTATTAAAAAGATAAATACCCATTGAAGCGAGATATAAACGACCTTGCGATATCATTTCTTCTCCTACTTCAGATTCCCAACCAACGATTTTTTCTGCATTTGGTTTCTCAGTAAATGATGTAATAGATTGATTTTCATCCGCCTTTAAAATACCAAAACTGGTTCCGTCCTTTGCGTTTACCGGGATGGTGGCAATGGTAATCTCGGCTCCTTTATCAATATGATTTTGAATCATCTCTCTAAAATCCATTTGGTAAAGCTGATCTCCAGATAGTATTAAAATGTACTCAAAATCATGTTGTTTTAAATGGTGTAAACTTTGACGAACAGCATCTGCTGTACCTTGGTACCAACCAGTATTTCCGGGAGTTTGTTCGGCAGCCAAAATATCTACAAAAGCATTACTAAAAAAGCTAAAGTTATACGTGTTCTTAATATGCTTATTTAAGGACGCAGAATTGAACTGCGTTAATACAAACATTCTTCTTAAACCCGAATTGATACAATTAGAAATTGGAATGTCAACTAATCTATATTTTCCAGCAATGGGTACGGCTGGTTTTGAACGAGTGGCAGTAAGTGGAGAAAGACGAGAGCCTTGTCCGCCTCCTAAAATAATGGAGATAACTTTATTTTCTATCATGATTTAAGAATTAAGCTTTTATATAATGCAACGTATTCATTTGCTGATTTTGTCCAAGAGAAATCTAAGCCCATCATCAATTTACGTAATTGAGCAACTTTCTTTGTGTCTTTATAGAGTTCAATAGCTCTCTGAACGGCATACACCATTTGTAAAACACTCACATCTTCAAACCTTATTCCGTAACCGCCTTGGTTTTCAAAATCAATTACAGAGTCTTTTAACCCACCTGTTGATCTTACGATTGGAATGGTGCCATATTTTAAAGCGTATAATTGGTTCAAACCACAGGGTTCTACTCTTGATGGCATCAAAATAAAATCAGCACCACCATAAATTTGATGTGACAATTGCTCGTCATAACCAATATAACAATTATAATTTTTTAAATAACTCTGCAGTTCTTTTAAATCGTTTTCTATTTGCTTTTCTCCTGAACCCAAAACCAAGAAACTCACCTCGTCTTGATTTCTTAGCATAATTTCCTTAATCAATTCAGTTAATTTATCTGCTCCTTTTTCTAAAACCAATCTCCCAATAAAAACCACCAAAGGTTTTTCTATAGCTAAACCAAATTGCTCACATAATACGGCTTTATTTTTTGCTTTTCCTGATTTTACTGTGGTTGGGGTATAGTTCGTGTCCAACATTTCATCGGTCTTCGGATTCCAAACATCGATATCTATTCCGTTTAAAATACCAATGCCTTTTTTTCCTTCTAATTCAAATAAAAATTCTAAGCCATTTGAATTTATACTTAACTCGTCTAAATAACTCGGTGAAACAGTGGTGTATTTAGTGCAACATTTTATAGCTGCCGCTAAAGGATTGATACAATTATTCCATTCTAGTAAACCACCAGTTGATGGATCAACACCTGGCAAATAGTGAAACTTTTCCCAACTCATCCAACCCTGGTACTGACCATTATGAATGGTAAAAACTACGGGTGTTTTAGCTAAGGTTTTATAGTTTGCTGAGTTTTGAATGAGGTAAGCTATAAGTCCTGTATGATGATCATGGCATTGAAAAACATCTACTTTTATATTAGAATTTACCAGCCATTCTAAAACCGCTAATTGAAAAGCGGTGAATTGCTCGGTTTCATCAGGATAAGAATAAATCTCAGGACGATCTAATAAATCTGGTATCTTCACCAAATACAGATCAAAACCTAAAACTCCCGAATCCTCTTTAAGAATCTGATAATCAAAACTACGATAACCTAATTTTCCAGAACCTTGATGCACTATCTTGAAAGTATGCTCAGCAACAAACTTTCTGTCATAATAGGGCATGATCACCATTGCGTTTACACCTAATCCTACTTGATATTTTGGAAGTGCACCAACAACATCCCCCAATCCGCCGGTTTTGGCTACGGGATAGCATTCTGCGCTTAGGTGTAAAACATTCATATATTTAATTATGCCTTTAAATTAATGTTTCTTTTATAAATTTCAAGACTAATAATCGAATAGGCTAATAAAATTGATAATTTAACAATTTTTTAAAAAAAGCCATTAGAATTTAATGTTATTTGAAAAATAACAGCTGATTCATCATCAATTAATTTCCGTTTTTTCGCTTTATAATTGGATAGCCAAATGATAAAGAGTCGGCATCATCCACCACCTTAGAAAAGGTAATTTCAAATTCGTCTTCTATGGTGTTTCCATCTTTATAAGATGGTATCCAAAAAGGCACTCTTTCTAAAGAAAATTTTAAAGAATTACCAAACTTTTTGGATATCTCATCTCCTAATACCACATCCGTACTTTGGCCTTTTTCATTCACTTTCACTATACATTTGAAAGTATCTGGGACATCGCCAAAAGTCCAAATCATGGGTAAATTTTTATTTAAATAATTTTGTAAATAAACATTAAACCCTTTTATATCATCAATGGTGCAGCTTTTATATTGAAGAATATCAGCATTAATAAAGTTGGCATTTGGTAATAACTTTAACAAGGATACATTTTCTGGTGTTCTTTCAGGATAGGAATAATTTGACCTTTCAAAACCCGTTTCACCAAATAACTCATTCCCAATTAATTCAGGAGCTCCTTTAGGATATACCAATGAATTGCTCCAAATACCAATAGGTTTACCGTCCTTTATTCTGCCTTCGCAAAGTAGTCCGGTAAATCCCAGTTCGTTATATTCAAATGTTTCGGTTACCAGCTTAAAAAAGCCTCTTCCATCTTTTACTTTTTGATTTCCTTTTTCATCCCAAAAATCTAGGATGTGGATTTCGTTATTAATCATCTCTATTTTTATCCAGATATTTCCACTTGGATAATAATAGTTCCATTTGCCAACAGGTAAATTATTTTTGAAAGTGCATTCCATCTTAACAATCCCTGTTGGATAGAATTGTTTAAACAAACCTTCTTTCTTTCCGTTTTTATAAGTCCCTGTTAAAGAGGGCTGATTTTGAGCGTCATAATCAGTAAAAAAACTATTGTAGCCGCCTTTTTCTTTATCATATTTAATGACACGTGTGAAGGATTTATAAGGGCAATCTTGGTCGACTAAAAAATATTGCTGATCAAAATAAAGATGGATATATCCATCAATAGATGGTTTAAGATATTTTGCTACTCCATCACTTTGCGCTAAAGTGGATGAGCTAAAAAATACTCCGAAAAATAAATAGATAATTGCTTTTTTCATTAGTGTGCCTCCAACCAGTTAGTTCCTTCACCAACTTCTACCACTAAAGGAACCTTTGTTTTTATTGCGTTTTGCATTCTGTTTTTAATGATTGTTTTCATTTGTTCTTTCTCAGATTTTACCACATCAAACACCAATTCATCATGTACCTGCATGGTCATTTTAGAGGCTAGCTTTTGGTCAATGATATCCTGATGAATCTGTATCATCGCAATTTTAATCATATCGGCTGCCGAACCTTGTATAGGGGCGTTTATTGCATTTCGCTCTGCAAAACCCCTAACGGTTTGATTTGCAGAAGTGATGTCTCTTAAATAACGCCTTCTACCCATAATAGTTTCAACGTAACCGTTTTCACGAGCAAAATTCATGGTATCAGACATGTATTTTTTGACGCCAGCATATTGGGTAAAATAGTTTTCTATGATTTCTGCCGCTTCTTTTCTTGGGATACCTAAACTCTGGGATAACCCGAAAGCAGATTGCCCATAAATGATGCCGAAGTTTACCGCCTTGGCATTTCTACGTTGTTCCGAAGTCACCTCACTCAATTCAATTCCATAAACTTTAGCCGCAGTTGCTGTATGAATATCTAAGCCATTTACAAAGGCTTCCATCATGTTTTCATCCCCGCTGATTTCGGCAATAATCCTTAACTCTATTTGAGAATAATCTGCAGATAGCAAAATATGATTTTCGTCTCTCGGGATAAATGCTTTTCTCACCTCTCTTCCTCTCGCTGTACGAATTGGAATATTTTGAAGATTGGGATTATTTGAACTCAATCTTCCGGTTGCGGCTACGGCCTGATTATAGGAAGTATGAACTCTACCTGTTTTTGGATTGATTAGTTGTGGTAAGGCATCAACATAAGTGGATTTCAATTTTTGTAATTGTCTGAAATCTAAAATATCCTGAACAATGTCCGATTTTGGCGCTAAAGCGGTTAACACGTCTTCTCCTGTCTGATATTGACCTGTTTTGGTCTTTTTTGCCTTATCATCCAGCTTTAGTTTATCAAATAGAACCTCACCTAATTGCTTTGGCGATGCCAGATTAAACTTAACGCCAGCCTTTTCGTAAACTAATTTTTCTAATCTGTTAACCTCTATTTCCAGTTCTTTAGAATAGGTATTCAATTGATCCATATCAATTCTCACGCCTTCCTTTTCCATATCAGCTAACACATAAACCAAAGGGTTCTCAATTTCTTCAGCTAGTTTTTTTGCATTTACCTCTTGCAACATGGGTTCAAAAACTTGCTGTAATTGCAAGGTGATGTCGGCGTCTTCAGCGGCATATTCTTTCACCACATCCACTTCAACATCACGCATATTGCCTTGGTTTTTTCCTTTTTTACCAATCAATTCGGTAATGGAAACTGGCGTATAACCCAAATAATTTTCCGCTAAAACATCCATTCCATGACGAGTGTCGGGGTCAATTAGATAATGTGCCAACATGGTATCAAACAATTCACCAGCTACATTTATTCCGTACCATTTTAAAATCAAGATATCATATTTGATGTTTTGACCAATTTTACCAATTGATGGGTTCTCTAAAATTGCTTTGAATTCGTGGACTAATGCTTTCGCCGATGCTTGATCATCTGAAACCGGAATGTAATAAGCTTCGCCCACTTTAAAGCTGAAAGATAAACCTACTAATTCGGCATTATTTGCATCAGTTCCGGTAGTTTCTGTATCAAAACAAAAAGTTTTTTGCTGATTCAACTCTGCTATTAATTTCTTTCTGCCAGCTTCATCATCCACTAAAAAATATTCGTGTTTGGTGTTTTCTATATTCTTTCCACCTTCCACCAAAGTTGCGGCTTGGGCAGGAGTAATTTTGATATTGGTAATTCCAGCACCTTCAACAGGGCTTCCAAACAAATCCATTTGACCGCTGGTTTGAGCTTTGGTTTCTGAAACTGAAAACTCTTCGCCAAAAACCCTTCTACCTAAAGTTCTGAATTCTAACTCGGCAAAAAGGGGCTCTAATTTTTCTTTATCCGGTGGACCAATCCTATAACTTTCTTCATGAAACTCAACAGGCGCATCCAATAAAATAGTCGCCAGTTTTTTTGATAGTAAGCCTTGCTCTGCAAAGTTTTCTACATTCTCTTTTTGTTTCCCTTTTAACTCATGACTGTTGGCGATGATGTTTTCCATTGAGCCGTATTTCTGAATCAAAAGCTTAGCTGTTTTTTCTCCAATGCCTGGAATACCTGGAATATTATCTACAGCATCACCCCAAAGGCCTAAAATATCAATTACTTGATGAACATGCTCGATTTCCCACTTTGCTAAAACCTCTTTCACACCTAAAATCTCCATATCATTTCCCATTCTGGCGGGTTTATACATAAAGATATTTTCTGATACCAATTGGGCAAAATCCTTATCGGGAGTCATGCAATAAACGGTAAAACCTTCCTTTTCTGCCTGCTTGGCTAAAGTTCCAATCACGTCATCGGCCTCAAAACCATCAGAAGTGATAACGGGAATATTAAAACCTTCAATTAATTTCACCACATAAGGCAAAGCAGCAGATAAATCCTCGGGCATGGCTTCGCGATGTGCTTTGTAAGCCTCATAATCAGTATGTCTTTCGGTTGGGGCGGCAGTATCAAAAACAACGGCAATATGTGATGGATTTTCTTTCTTTAGCACTTCTAAAAGTGTATTTGTAAAACCCATTACTGCGGAAGTGTTTATTCCGGAGGAAGTAAATCTTGGGTTTTTACTTAATGCGAAATGGGCCCTATAAATCAGCGCCATTCCGTCTAAAAGAAAGAGTTTTTTTGACATGTTTATTTTTTTTGAGAATTTCCCTTTCGGGGGATATGTTCAAATTTAATATTCCTGATGAAGAATATTGAATTTATTAACAATCAATATCCGGCAATCAAAGCTAAAGCAGGAATTAGATTGTAAGCGGCATGCATCATCATGGATTTAGATAGCCCAAAGCGCATCCGAACATACCCTAATATTAATCCTGCGAACAGTTGTGGCATTACTAAAAGAATAACCGGGAACCCGTATTCAAATGGGTTTGAGAAGTTAGAAAGATGAACCAATCCAAAGCAAATCGCTGTAAGATAAAAGTGAAATGGAAAAAATCGTTTAATAAAAATTAGTTTATTTAACTTTTTAAAGCTGATAGAAAAATAGATGCTGATTAATACAACAGCTAAAATAGGCATGGTGATGATCAATATTCTGGTTTCTAAAACCAAACTCAGTAAATAAGAAATAACAATAAAATAGCAAACAAAACCAAAGCTGAAGTTCTTGAGCTGAAATCTAAAAATTAGTTCCTCTAAGATTGGTGCTACTACCACAACCATTAAAAACAGAAAGCCCTTCTGCTCTTTGTTTTTAAACAAATCAAACTCAGGCATTTTGGGAATAATATGTGTGAACTCTAAGATGCCAGTAAAAATCACCGATGAAAAAGCAAACATTAAGGCGATGATTACCAAAGGAAAAAGTTGGTTGTAAAAGACAGACGGTTTATCGTATCTTATAAAAGGATTTGGATTTTTGAGGTATTGAAGGAAGTCCTTTAAGGTTTGATGAATCATTAACAACTTATAAAAATAAAACCTATGCAGATGCGGCATAGGTTTTATTGGATTTTTATTTAACAATCAAACCTCTGTTAATTAGCATCGGGGTGATGTCAGGTGCATGACCACGGAAATCAGAAAACATCTTGTTATAATCTTCAGTGTTTCCTCTGGATAAAATCATGTCTCTAAAGCGCTGTCCGTTTTTCCGGCTTAAACCACCATTCTCTTCAAACCAAGTGTAAGCGTCATCATCTAGCATTTCTGTCCATAAATAAGCATAGTATCCTGCCGCATAGCCATTAGCCCAAATGTGTAAGAAATAGCTGGAACGGTATCTTGGCGGAACTTCTGATAAAGCTAAGCCTGTTTTCTTGAGAGATGCCGCTTCAAATTCATCCACATTCTTTTCACCATCTTTTGCGGATAAGGTATGCCATTGCATATCCAAAGATGCAGCAGCTAATAATTCTGTTAAAGCATATCCCTGATTAAAGGTTCTTGATTTCTTAATCTTATCTACCAAAACTTGTGGCATTGCTTCACCTGTTTTGTAGTTAACAGCGTAGTTTTTAAATATTGAAGGCTCTAAAGCCCAATGCTCATTGAATTGCGATGGAAATTCTACAAAATCTCTGGCTACACTAGTACCAGAGACGCTTGGATATTTCTGACTAGCAAAGAAACCATGAAGCGCATGACCAAATTCATGGAACATGGTGGTCACATCATTAAAACTAATTAAAGCGGGCTCACCATCGGCTGGTTTAGTGAAATTACATACGTTATAGATTACCGGCTTTGTTTCCAAAAGCGTGGATTGTGTTACGATGTTAGACATCCAAGCTCCACCAGATTTATTGTCTCTTTTAAAATAATCGCAGTAGAACAATCCGATACTAGATTTATCCTCGTTAAAAAGTTCGAAAACTCTTACATCTTTTTGATAAACTGGCAAATCTTTTCTTTCTTTAAAAGTGATTCCATATAATTTGGTGGCCGCATAAAAGACGCCGTTCTCCAACACTTTATTCAGCTCGAAATATGGTTTTACTTGATTGTCATCTAAATCGTATTTCGCTTTTCGAACCTGCTCTGCATAGAAATTCCAATCCCAAGGCTCTAATTTAAATCCTCCTTTTTGTTTGTCTATTACTGATTGAATTTCAGCAGCTTCGTTCTTCGCTTTTGCAGTAGCAGCAGGAACCAATCTTTTCAAAAAAGTTTGAACTGCATCAGGAGTTTTTGCCATTTGATCCTGTAAATTCCACGCAGCATAACTGTCGAAACCTAAAATCTTGGCTCTCATTGCTCTTAATTTTGCTATTTTAGAAATGATAGCCCTAGTATCATTAGAGTCGCTTTTTTCTGCTCTGTTGTAGGATGCTTCAAATAATTTTTGACGAGTACTACGATTGCTCAATGATTGTAAAGCAGGTTGCTGCGTAGTGTTTTGTAGAGAAATCAAATATTTTCCTTTTTTCCCTGCGTCATTTGCTTTGGCTTCAGCAGCTTTTATCGCTTCATCAGAGAAACCAACTAAATCTTCTTTTTTATCAACTACTAAAGCGCCATCTTTTGAAGCCGCCAATAATTTATTAGTGAATTTAGCACTTAAAGATGCTATTTCTCCATTAATAGTTTTTAAACTGTCCTTATCCGTTTCAGATAAATTGGCTCCAGCCATCACAAATTTTTGATGGTAATACTCCACCAATCTTTTTGATTCGGCATCAAGATTCTCTTTGTCTAAATTGTCATAAATAGTTTTTACCCTATTAAATAATTTTTGATTAAGAAAAATTGCATCCTGATGGGCTGCTAATTTTGAAGCCATTTCTTCCTGGACTTTTTGCAAAGTAGGGTTTGTGTTTGCGCCTGTCAATAAATCAAAGACGTTGCTTACTCTATACAAAAGGTCTCCACTTTGTTCCATTGGCACAAAAGTATTGTCGAAAGTTGGAGTAGAGGTGTCATTTGCGATTTTCTCAATATCTGCCAATTGTTGCTTCATACCCTCCAACATGGCTGGCTCAAAATCTTCATCTTTTATTTTATCAAAATCCGGCGCCTGATAATCCAGCTTACTTTTTTGAAAGAACGGATTTGAGGTTGAATCTGAATTTTCAGCAGTTTTTTTATCGTTATTACAAGAGGCCATCACTAAAGTAGCCATCATTAATCCATAAAATATTCTCATAATTATTAATTTTATTTAGGAATGTATTTAGAACGGTCGAATTAAACAGATGTTTTTTTCGAATTAAAATTCAGCAAAATTATCTGAAATCACAATCTAAAGCATGGTCGTTTACCATTCCGGTAGCTTGCATGTGTGCATAGCAAATGGTAGAACCAAAAAACTTGAATCCTCGCTTTTTCATATCCTTTGCTATCGAATCAGAAATTTGGGTAGTTGCAGGTGCTTTCCGGCTATCCAAAATTTCATTTTTGATGGGTCTTCCATCAGGCATAAAAGAGTAGAGGTATTGATCAAAAGAACCAAACTCTTTTTGCACTCCTAAAAATAACTTGGCATTGTTTACCGCGGCAACAACTTTTAATCGGTTACGGATAATTCCTGGGTCTAACAAAATCCTTTCGATATCATCTTCAGTAAAAGCAGCTACTTTTTCGGCATCAAAATCGGCAAAAAGCCTTCTATAATTTTCTCTTTTTCTTAAAATGGTAATCCAGCTTAAACCTGCCTGTGCAGCTTCCAAAATCAAAAACTCGAATAGTACTTTATCATCATGCACTTCTTTACCCCACTCTTCATCATGGTATTTAGTGTAGAGATCGTCGTTTCCACACCAGTGGCAACGTTTTGGAGTTGGGGGTTTGGAGTTAGGAGTTGGGATTACAGATTTCATGAGTTGCGTTTAATTAGAAATTTTTCGTGGTTGTTCATCATATAATTCAAAAGTTTGGCTACTTCTTCAGTTTGGCTAAATAAGTTATCATAGGTTTCCTGATTAATATATTTACACTCCTTAGCAAAATCTAACCAAGTTTGAGTTTCTGAATTTTCCATATCTGCATCAGATAATTTACTGATAAAATGATTGGGATATCTTCTCTTTTTATAGGCTTCGGCAAGATTTGCATTAACCGCTCTTGAACTTCTTCTAATTTGATCTGTCAAACTGTAGGTTTCTTCCTTTGGAAAGCCTTTAGAAAGGTGAAACACCTCCATAGCTACTTTAAACGCTTTTTGATAAGCAATTAAATCTTTTATTGTTCCCATATTATTACTCCAAACTAAAGTCTCTCAACTCCAAACTATTAAAGAGTCAACTCATCCCAATATTCAACAGCCCTGCGGTAATGTGGAATAACTATTGATCCACCCACCAGGTTAGCTATCATAAAAATCTCATTCATTTCTTCTGTATTTACTCCTGCTTCAAAGCAATTTCCTAAATGATATTTAATACAATCATCACATCTTAAAACCATAGAGGCTACTAAACCCAACATCTCTTTTGTTTTTACATCTAAAGCTCCTGCAGCATAAGATGTAGTATCTAATGCTAAAAAGCGTTTCATATTAGTATTTGCAGTTTCAGAAATTCGGGTATTCATTTTACTGCGGTAAGCATTAAAGCTATCTGTTAATTCTCCCATTATTTTATAAATGATTTATTATTTTAAATTGATTTTCGAAATCAAATATCCGTTCTTTCATCAAGTTCTAAGACGTTTGCGCAAATAAAATTGAATTTTTACTTCATTTTATACGAATCTCTTAGTACTTTAGAATTTTTTCTTCTGTTACTTGTACAAATTTTGTCGTCACCCGATGTTAAGAGTTGTAACAGATAAACCTTGTAAATTAGTCTATTCATTAGCCAAACATGATTATTTAGGCTATTTGATAGAGCCACATATTGTTCAGCTCAATCTTGACGGTGACTTCTCTTTAACCTATCAAAGACTTTTCTCTAGTACTGCAGACGAATTTTCGAAGTATTTAGACGCAACCGATTTTAAACTTATTAAGCTTTTAGAAGATGTTGAACAAGACAGCATCCTAAAAAAGTACACTAAAAAAACGGTAAGAGCCAATGAATTTTTTGCAAAAAGCTGGGATGATAAGCTATATGATACCATAAGACCAAAAATTGAGAAAAAGTTAGCCGAAGCATTAAAACTGCTCAAAGACAAAGAGCTCTACATGATGAGTAAAGAAGGTTGGCCGGTAGAAAAAAGAATCGCATTTTCCGAAGAACCTGCTACGGTGTTATTCCATTTCCGAAGAAATGAAAACGAAACGCGTTACTTTCCAACCATAAAATATCAAGGAAACAGAATAGATTTTATGTTTAAAGAAGCACAGGTCGTCATCAATCAACCTGCATATTTGCTTTTAGAAGATGTTTTGTACGACTTTGAACAGGAACTAGAAGGAAAAAAATTACAGCCGTTTTTGAATAAAAGATTCATCTCTATTCCAAAATCATCCGAGGCCACTTACTTCTCTAAATTTGTTTCTCCTTTAATCGAGAAATACCACGTTTATGCAGAAGGCTTTACCATCCACACCGAAAGGTATGAGGCACAGCCTATTTTAAAAATCGTTTATGTTTCTGGAGGAGTTTCTGAGATACAACTCTTTTTTAAATACGGAAACTATACTTTTCCAGGAGGAGGAGATCTAGCGGTTACCGTTAGGATGGAAAAAGAGGATGATGACTATTTCTTTCACCGAATTAAACGATCACTAAGTTGGGAAAAGAAAAAATTAGAAGAGCTTTTAGCGATGGGTTTAACAAAGCAAAGCGAATTATTTGTGCATTTAGAAGTTAAGCAAAGCCAAGAAGAAACAGATAGATCACTTTCTGTTTTTGACTTTATCAGCGAGCATCATGATGAATTAGTTGAAAAAGGATTTGAATTTGAACAAGATACTAGTGCAAAAAAATATGTGATTGGAAGTAGCAAAATTGATTTAGAAATCAATGAAAAAAATGATTGGTTTGATATTGAAGCCATTGTTCAGTTTGGTCAATTTAAAATTCCCTTTATCCAACTTAAGCATCATATTCTCAATAAAAAAAGAGAGTTCTCTCTACCAAACGGCGAGATTGCCATCATCCCGGAAAAGTGGTTTTCACAATATGGAAATTTACTCTCATTTTCAGAAGGGGTAGATCATTTACGGCTGAAAAAACACCATGTGGGTTTGGTATATGACTTTGCCAATAGTGATTTGGCGACCATCACCATGGATAGAAAGTTACAAAAACTATCAGACTTTGATACAATAGATGAAATACCATCGCCCATACACTTTAAAGGCGTTTTACGTCCTTATCAAAAAGCAGGATACGATTGGTTTCATTTTCTCCAAAAATACAATTTCGGTGGCTGCTTAGCCGATGACATGGGTCTGGGTAAAACCATCCAAACATTGGCACTTTTACAAAAATGTAAAGAAGAACAACAGGAGCAGGGAATCCACACGACTTCGTTAATTGTAATGCCAACATCTTTGATTTATAATTGGATTAACGAGGCTAAAAAGTTTACGCCAAAGCTCAAAATTCACACGCACACAGGTACTTTTAGAGATAAAGACTTGGTCCTTTTTGCCAAGTATGATGTGGTCATTACCACCTATGGAATTACCCGAGTGGATGTAGAATTAATGAGTCAGATGTATTTTCACTATGTTATCTTGGATGAAAGTCAAAACATTAAAAATCCATCATCCAAATCTTTTAAGGCAGTAAAACAGCTTAAATCAAAACATAAACTAATACTATCTGGTACGCCTGTAGAAAATACGGTGAACGATTTATGGACACAGATGTCTTTCATCAATCCTGGTTTGTTAGGTACTCAGAATTTCTTCCTGACTGATTTTGTGCAGCCGATTGAAAAGAAAAAAGACGAAGAAAAAGCGCTTAAACTTCAGGTCTTAATTAAGCCGTTTGTAATGCGCCGAACCAAGGAGCAAGTGGCTAGCGAGTTACCTCCGAAAAATGAAAACGTGTTTTTCTGCAAAATGTCAGAAGACCAAGCAGAAGTTTATGAACAAGTCAAATCCGAATATCGAAATGAATTATTAAAAGGATTAGAATCTGGCGAGTATCGTCAATCGCCTATTCAGATGCTGCAAGGTTTAACCAAATTGAGACAAATTGCCAATCATCCAAGTATGGTTGACGAAAGTTATGAAGGCGATTCTGGGAAATTTGAAGACGTAATTCATAAGTTAGAAAGCGTTGTCGAAGCTGGTCATAAGGTTTTAGTTTTTTCTCAATTTGTAAAACAATTAGCGCTTTATCGCCAATATTTTGAGCGTCATCATATCAAATATTCTTATTTAGACGGATCAACTACTAATCGTGGAAAAGTAGTTGAAGAGTTTAAAAATAGAGATGATATCCAAATCTTTTTAATCTCGATAAAAGCTGGTGGAGTTGGTTTAAACCTTACAGAAGCCGATTATGTGTTTATTTTAGATCCGTGGTGGAACCCCGCCGCCGAGACCCAGGCGATCGATCGCACGCACCGCATCGGCCAGACCCGGAGCGTGTTCGTCTACCGGCTCATCGCGGCCGGAACCATCGAGGAGAAGGTGCTCGAGCTGCAGCAGCGCAAGGCCGCGCTGTCGCGCGCGG
>JAHJVW010000076.1 GCA_018828585.1 Bacteroidota bacterium | reverse complement strand
GAATTCATAGTTGTTCTTTGCTACTCCTTAAGAATGGCTTAAATTTCACTATTACTCATTTGGTTCATTTCCAAAATCTGGTAATGCCAATTCAATACCTGCTCCGTGTTGAAAAACTAATTGGCCGCCTAAATATCCTGTTCTGGCAACAGAACCAACTAAAGCGGCGAAAAGAACAATGCCTACCCATTTGGACCAAGATTTGCTATATTTAAAATAGTATAAAGCAACTCTAAACAGAGCAGTAATTATTGCAAGCCACAACGTAATAGTTGCAGCTTCTTCGTGAAGTTCCATAGGGGCTTGAAGAATGCCATCTGTCATACCGTCTCCTGCATAACTTCCACTTATATAAGCCACAATTGCGCCTAAAGCGCCCAGTAGCAAAAGATAGAATGCGGCATTGTTGAAAAACTGTTTTTTAGTGAAAAGTGCAATGATTTCAGATAAGAAACCTACAAAAATTAAGGCTATCGGAAAGTGAATAACCATTGCGTGAATGTGAGGTACTGTTAGCATATTGATGTGATTTTTAAATTACACACCAAAAGTATTTAACTACTCTAAAGTCTTCCTTATGTGAATCTTAAGATTGGCTTAAAAAGTAATAGTGAAAGTTGTTCCTTTTCCAAATTCACTTTCTACTTCAATTTCAGCATCAATAGCATCGGCAGCTTTTTTAGCTATGGAAAGCCCCAAGCCATTACCAGAAATAGCCTTATGGTTAAGTGCATCAGACCTGAAAAAATTATTGAACAACTTGTTCAAATCTTCTTTTTTAATCCCTATACCTTCGTCTTGAACTTTACAGATTATTTTAGAGTGTGATTGGGTTATTGAAATATAAATTTTGGTAGTGTTTTTAGCATATTTCACGGCATTCCCAATAGTATTTTCAAGTATTAGATTCGTAAAATATTGAGGCACTAAAGTCTCGTTTTCAACCTCATTTTTGAAATTGACAGAAAGCTTCTTTTCTGAAATTTTATTTTTATATCTTGATAGAATTTCGTCTATAATAGTTGCCAAAGGCCGCTTAGATTCGTCTGCTGCTTTTGAACTTGTATCTAATCTTGCCAACAGTAACAATTGCTCTAAAGTTGCAGTCATTCGGTCTATTTCTGAAAGACTGAACTTGATTTTCTCCTCATATTCTTCTCGCTCCCTTGGCTTACGAATTAATACTTCTAACGTGCCTTTTAATGTAGCCAAAGGTGTGCGTAATTCGTGAGACGCATCTGATGTGAATTGACGCTCCCTTTCCAGAGCATTCTCGATACGTTGCAATAAGTCGTTAATACTTGAAGACAAATCAAAAAGCTCATCTTTATTATGAGGTAATGCAACACGCTCGTTTAGATTGTTCCGTGTAATTCTGTTGGTTGTTTCTGTAACATTCTTAACGGGTATGATGCTTCTGCCAGCTATATATTTAGAAATAAAATAGAGGCTTGCCAGAAGAAGCAAATACACTAAAAGCAAAATATTTCTTAAATTTAGCAATACCATTTGTGACGCTTCTAACGACATAGCCGCTACTATAAAACCTTTTATTTTACCGTTTTCTTCTATGGGTAATTGAATTTGTCTAATTGGTTTTTCATTAAGTATATCGTTAACATGACCACCGTATTTAGATCTTGGATGAAATTCGAGCTCATTTTCTTTTAGGTTTGGGGATTTATCCATAAAAACACCGTTCTTATCTAGAATTTGGATAAAAACAGGATTTACCTGAACTTCTCTATGTTCTTTTTCTTCCCACTCTTTTTTGTTTTTTATTTTGATGCTGTCGCCAACCACTTTTATTTCTCCGGTATGTTTTTCTGCTTCAAAAGAAAGGTCGTTGTCTATATTTTGATAAACCACACCTTTGACCACAAAATATACAGCTGTAAACGCTACAGCCATAATGATTGCGGTCGCAATCATATAATGAAATGCGATTCTATTTTTAAAACTTAAATTCATATTTCCTTTGCAATGTAGCCTACGCCTCTAACCGTTTGAATGTAATTCTCGTCTTTTCCTAATTTCAGCTTTTTGCGAAGTGCATTTATAAAAACATCTATAACACTAGTATTATAATCAAAATGAATGTCCCAAACGCTTTCAATAATGCGAGACCTACTGCACACCATACCTTTATTTCTTAATAAATGCTCTAGCAATGCAAATTCTTTTTGTGTTAAACTAACTTCCTCTGTGCCTTTTAATACTTGATACTTTGAAGTATTTAAAGTAATGCTACCAAGTTTAAAAATGGAATGTTCTCCAGATTTTGGACGTAACTGCACCTTGATACGTTCTAATAATTCTTCAAAATGGAAAGGCTTTTTAATATAATCATTCGCCCCAGATTGAAGCCCAAAAATAGTTTCGTCTAAAGTGTCTTTAGCTGTTAAAAATATGATGGGTGTTTCTTTAAATTCCTTTCTAAATTGACGGCAAATTTCGATACCACTAATACCTGGTATCATCCAATCTAACAACAATAAATCATATTCTCCTGAAAGCGCCATTTCAAGACCTTTTTTGCCTTCTTCGGCAATATCCACGGCATATGACTCCTCTTCTAAGCCTTGTTTGAGGAAGTTGAATATACCTGGTTCATCTTCTACTATTAGTATTCTCATATTACTATAGTTAAGTCATAAATTTAACATATTCTGAGAACTTTATTATCAAATGCCTGATTAATTGATTCACACAGATAGGTGAAAACTTAAAATCTCCTGAAGTCAGTTATTTAGAAAAGTAAAAGTCACCTTTAGTGTATTGTGGAAAATGTAGTATGAACTTTAGAGTCAAAGTTTCATTGCTAAACTTTCTTGAATAGTGCTTATGCTTTACTTAGAATTAACTAAAATACCCGATGGCATCATAAATGGTATCGGGCATTTCTACTAAGACTGTTCTATGGAGATTTTATTCGTCCTTTACGTCGTAACGGTCTAGCATCATAACCTTATCCCAAGCTGCTACAAAATCATTCACAAAACGTTCTTGCCCGTCATCAGCTCCATAAACTTCAGCGATGTTACGTAGTTGGGCATTGGAACCAAATATTAGATCGCAGCGTGTGGCTGTATATTTAGTCGTTCCGCTTTCCCGGTCGTTGATGTTGAACAGCATTTCGTTTTCACCATGAGGAACCCACTTATAGTCCATACTGGTCAACACTTTAAAAAAGTCATTAGACAATTGCCCAGGGCGGTCCGTAAAAACTCCGTGTTTAGAGTAATCGTAATTTTGATCCAATACACGAAGCCCACCCACTAAAACTGTCCATTCTGGTGCATTCAACGTCAATAGTTGTGCGCGGTCCAGGAATATTCGTTCTGATGGCACACGGTATCCTACTTTATCATTATGGTAATTCTTGAATCCGTCGGAAACAGGCTTTAAATAATCAAAAGCTTCTACATCGGTTAGGTCTTGGGTAGTGTCCATACGACCTGGGGTAAAAGGCACTGTAATTTGCGTACCGGTATCTTTAGCGGCTTTTTCAATAGCGACACAACCACCTAGCACCACTAAATCAGCTAGGGAAACTTCCTTGTTACCCGATTGATCAGCATTGAAATTGCTTTGAATTGTTTTAAGCTTATCAAGAACCTTATTAAGTTCTGAAGGGCGATTCATTACCCAATTGTTCTGTGGCTCCAGAGCTATACGAGCTCCATTGGCACCACCTCTTTTGTCGGAATGGCGGTACACAGCAGCTGAAGACCACGCTGCAGAGACTAAGGCCGATACACTTAGATCACTGCCAAGGATTTGATTTTTCAAACCGGCTATGTCGTTATCGTTGACTAATTCATGATTGCAAGCTGGAATAGGATCCTGCCACAACAAATCTTCTTTTGGTACTTCTGGACCTAAATAACGATCTTTTGGCCCCATATCCCTATGTGTCAATTTGTACCAGGCTTTTGAAAATGCATCTGTGAAATAATCAAAGTCGTTTAAGAATTTGTTGCATATTTGGCTATATACAGGATCCACCTTTAAAGCAATATCAGAAGTCATCATCATTAAATCCTCCATCTTTCCATCCAGATGTGCATCTGGAGTTTTTGGTGCACTTGGGTCAACAGGAGTCCACTGGGTGGCTCCAGCAGGACTTTTTTTCTTTTCCCACTCAAATTTAAAAAGGTTTATTAAATAGCTATTGTCCCATTGTGTAGGATCGGGTGTCCATGCACCCTCAATTCCATTCGTCATCGTGTACTGGGCAAATCCTGTACCTTCTGGATTCTGCCAGCCCATACCCATAGCTTCTATTGGTGCTGCCTCTGGTGCTGGGCCTATCTTATCTGCAGTTACCTTACCGTGACTCTTACCAAATGCGTGACCGCCGGCAATTAAAGCTACCGTTTCTTCATCATCCATCGCCATGCGCTTAAAGGATTCTCGAATTGCCCGAGCGGAATCCATTGGTTCTCCATTACCACCTGGGCCTTCGGGATTTACATAAATTAATGCCTGATGGGTAGCCGCAAGCGGGTTTTCAAGATCCCTATTCTCGTCCGAAGGTTCCCCTTCCCAGCGGAGCGTTTGGGTCACCATCTTATCGGGATGACCGTCATAATATTCACCAACTTTTGATTCCTTAAATGGCTTACCGTTCCAGAATTCTGGGCCCCAGTAGGTGCTGCGGTCCGGTTCCCACGCATCACGTCTTCCGCCACCATAACCATAGGTGGGAAAACCCATTATTTCCAAAGCGCAATTCCCTGTCAAGATCATTAGGTCTGCCCACGATAATGATGCGCCGTATTTTTTCTTGATTGGCCAAACAAGGCGACGAGACTTATCGGTATTACCATTGTCCCACCACGAATTAATCGGGGCAAAACGTTGCATGGCCTGTGCCGCACCTCCGCGACCATCAGCGATACGGTAGGTACCGGCAGAATGCCATGCCATACGGACCATCTGCGGACCGTAATTGCCATAATCTGCGGGCCACCAGTCTTGGGAATCGACAAGTAATTCTTTAATGTCCTGCTTTAATTGCTGGAAATCAATTTTATTAAAATCCTTTTTGTAATTCTCATCGCTTAAAGGATTCGCTGCAGGTTGCTCTTGATGCAACAGCTCTACTTGAAGGCGATTTGGCCACCAATCATCAATTTGTGGAGAAGTTCCTAGAGCACCTCCCACACGGGTGCCTCTAAACGGACATTTGCCTGAATTTTCTGGATTATCACTATTTTTCATGTTGAATAAATTATTAAATTAAAAAATGATTTTAAGAATGCTTAAGTTATTATTTTATTTGCTTTCCTCTTCTGTTTTTGACAAAGCAGTGACATATTTAAATACAAACGCAGCTGCTACCCCAGCAAGCAACTGTCCTAGGAGAAAGGCCAGGATATTGCCCCAAGAAGTCATGCCTATGGCACTAATACCGAGTGCCACGGCAGGATTGAATGCACCACCGGTTATACCGCCCAAACCATAGGCACATGCCATAATCGTAAACCCAATGGCGAGCCCGTAGTATGAGTTCCCTTTTATGTCTGCAGCAGTAGCAGTGTGCAAGACGACCCAAACCAGGGCAAAGGTGCCCAAAAACTCGGCTAAAGTGCCTCCTATAAAATCAAATGTTCCGCCTGTGCTAATTGGGGTAGATCCTGGTATAAAACCTAAGAGGTATATAGCTGTGAGAGCTCCCAGCAGTGATCCTAGTATCTGACCTATCATATATCCAGGGATATCGCCGGCTTTTACCTTACCGCATATCCAAACACCGAGGGTAACGGCAGGGTTAAAATGCCCCCCGGATATATGCCCACCGGCAAACACCATTACCATAAGAATACTCCCAATGGCCAAAGGCGCCATATCGCCGGAACCATCATTAACGGTCAGGACAATAATCAGCATAAGAAAGAAGGTGCCGATGAACTCTACAAAATACTTTTTCATGATTTTTTATTTTAATTGGTTTTCTAATTGAATTACACTAATAATTATTTAAAACAGTCTTAAGAAAAAAATGTAAATAAAACTGATATTGAATGTATTGCAAGTAATTATTATCGTCCTTTCACCATCAATATTATGGTTTAGTTGATATGCTCAGCAATTTGTTTAGTAAAGTCTCAATAGTCTTTTATATAACTTCATTACAAAAGTTAAAATTCTTTATTAAGTTTTGGTTTGTGTTTTCTTAAGATTGGCTTAAAACTCAGGTAAAGAGTTGGGAAAGTAAGAGCCTCCCTTTTACTCAATATCTTTTTTAGCGGTTCGCAAAAGAACAACGAAAAGCTGTTATTGTGACAAAACGGCCAGTAAAGGTCATTATGATAATATTATGTACTTGCCTTCTTGAGCTTTCGTATTAATTTTCTCAACAACTGCAAAAATCATTACAACATCAAAAAAAAGGTAAAACCAGTAGAGAAGTCAACATTACCCAGACCTCTAGAAGAGCTGCGCCTGAATTGGCTGTACCGGTACAATATCAGACCTTAAATTTTTAATTGCAGCGGTTACCAAAGAAGATTGGCAACTCATTTAACCCGGACTATTATGCATAGAAATCTTATCATTTTTTGATATATCTAGTTGCCTGGATTACTTTCAATAATTCGAGATCTTCTGCATACTATTCCCTTATTTCGTATCAAGTATTCTAATAAAGCAAATTCTTTTTGAGTAAGACTTATTTCTTCAGCTTCTTTATGCACTTGGTATGTTGAAGTATTGAGCATGATATTTCTAAGTTTAAAAATGGAATGCTCTCCAGTTTTAGGGCGTAGTTGTACCTTGATTCGTTCTAATAATTCTTCGAAATGAAAAGGTTTTTTTATGTAATCGTTTGCACCAGTTTGAAGCCCAAAAATAGTTTCGTCTAAAGTATCTTTCGCTGTTAAAAATATGACGGGTGTTTCTTTAAATTGTTTCCTAAATTGACGGAAAATTTCGATACCGCTCATTCCGGGAAGCATCCAATCCAATAGCAAAATATCATATTCTCCCGTAAGAGCAAGTTCAAGTTCTTTTTTTCCTTCTTCGGCAATGTCTATTGCATAACTTTCTTCCTCTAAACCTTGTTTTAGAAAATTGTATATTTCTGGTTCGTCTTCTACTATTAAAATTCTCATTGCGGAAAAGTTACTGTTTTTTATTAAAGTAGTATTAGTCCATTCTTAAGAATTGCTTAAATTTCTAACAAACAATAAATTTAAGAGAACATTATAGTGCTTTATCAGTTCTTCATAAGGGAACCTAAAAGCTAGCCTACCATAACAAAAACATTAAAACTAAAATAGTCAGGTTTTAATCTTATAAATTTATATAGATTGTTGACTAACAACCTATCATCATCTTTTTTGTATTAGACTATTTTGTCTTACATTATATAGAATTTTTCTGGTTTAAATGGTTTTGGTATTGATTCATCTTCTATAAGTTCCTTTATATTTATTTCAATAGTTCTGGCTATGGATGTTACAGCTGTGTCAGTTGGTTGGTTTTCAAAAGGATCTTGTATTTGATACGCTATTTTTTCTAAAAGAAAAAAAGGAATTGCAATTGCAATTAATAATGGTATATGTATAAGGGTATGAAATTCAGACAATGAATTAGACATGGACAAGGAAAGTAAAATCAAAAACAGATAAATGAATAATCTTAAAGTTAACCTATACGTTTTTGGGAAAAACGTATTTTTTATGCGCTCCGCTTGTCCCATAGAAGTACAAAGTCTTTGCATAGTACTTTCTATCTGTATCTCGTGAAACTCATTAATCAATTCATGTTTACGCATTTTTTTTAGATCATCGTAATGCAAGTCTAACAGCAACACAGGTATATTGCTTTTATCGTTCACAAAAATATACTCTTCCTCAGATATAAACTCTTTCGAGTATTTCATTACCTCTTGTTTGCGTAGATTTTGACCAAGTGCATAACACCATGCAATTTGGCGATATGCCATTTTGTTCAGAATGATTTTTCCAGCCTCGTTATCTGCCTCAATAAACGTTTTAAGCTGCATAATGAGTGACCTAGAATCATTCACAATTGCACCCCATATTTTTCTAGCTTCCCACCACCTATCATATGACTGGCTCAATTTAAATGAGAGAATCAAAGAAATTGACGTTCCAAAAAAAGCACTAAAAGAAATGGGTAGTTTAAAGTCTATAAAATTGGAAGAAATTAAATGTATGATGGTTGCAAATGCTGAAATTATCAAAATATCAACAATAATCATTTTAAAGGGATAATAAAGAGGTATTCTTTTGTTTATAATCATGATTTTCTAAACTTGTTATACAGTTAGCTTTTAAAATTTATGGAAGAGGAGCAACCACAACTGACCTTTGTTTCTGTTCTCCGTAGTTTCACGCATATAGGTAAGTTCCAACCTTATTTTATCAGTAAAAACATAACCCAGTCCTGCAGCGAGCCAATCACGATCAAATACTTGCATGCCATTGCCAATCCTCTTTTGACCATAACTAGGAAAATAAGGGTAACTGTTACCGCTGCTTATATTTCTGGTCTGAACTACGATAGGTGAATCTACCAACAAGTCTGGATTGTTCTTGTCCATGACATAGCCCTTACTTTCCATTTTTGGTTGAATGGTATCTTTCAATCTTTTTTTAATAAGGGTATTGAAGAAAAGTGGCTCTTCTATTCTTTCGATGTTTTGAATCAAGCTATGGAGAAAAGTAAGCTTTGCCGAAAAAATATTTCTGTTTGGGATATCAACTAATCTGGCAATGATATTTGTCGGCATGGTATATTGAAATTTTATTTGTGTTATTAAAATTTATAACAACGTTTCAAAAGTAAAAATAAATGTGCTGATCGTCATTAAAAATCTGGTTTAACATCATTTCATATTCATTCTTTTAACACGAAACTTGTTAAATAAATAATCATATCATGGAAAACATAGCTAATAATCAACTATCTGAAGAATTGCAAGAACTTTATTTAGAAAATAAAGAATGGTCTTCTGAATTAAGCTTCTTGGAAGATGAGAGTCGTTTCTTCGAAAAGCTATTTGATAATATAATCTCCTCAGCTATTGATGCTGCGCATATCTCAAAATTAAAATTTGTGAGTGCCATTTTAATTCATTTAAAGAATAAAAGAATCGAGATAAAAGCATTGGTATTAGAACATCAAGCATTTTTAACCTCTCTTTTGGCAAAACCTGGAAAAATGATTGGCTTAGAACTTCTAGATAAAAATACTTTAATTATGGATGAAGTAAAAGCATTATTTAAAGAATCTAAATTGGCTAAGAAAGAATTATATCAATTGATAGAAGAGGTGATTGATCAACAGAAAAAGGCGCATTTGTTGAAGCAATCCTTAGATGACTAATATCTATTCTGTATGTAAAAGGTTAATTATATCTGCTTGTGTTTACATAATAAAATATAAATTGAAATGATGATATAAATTATTTTGCAAATCTTAATGTGTAATTTAAACTCAAAAGTATTCATAAGAGCACAATTTACTATTGACTCAATCTCTGGTCTTTTAAATTAAAATGGAAAAGAAAAGTATTTTATATGAAGCAAAGGATTTAAAAGTTAGTTTAAATTATCTATGTATTTATATCCAGATCCTGTATTAAGCATTAAAACTGTTTCATTTGCTGCAATTATTTTTTGCTGCCTTAATTGCAGCAGTGCTTTCCAGGTGGCAGCGCCTTCAGGACTAATTAATAACCCTTCCATTTTAGATATTTCTTTTACACCGCTTACAATATCAGCTTCACTGATGGCAATGGAGGTTCCGCCTGATTCTTTTAATACCTGCAGCATCATATCCATCCCAAAAGGATAAGGCACAGCCAGTCCGTTTGCAACTGTTGCCATTGGTGTAAACATGGTTTTCCAGTTTTCAATGTCATTTAATGCATGTAATATGGGAGCACAGTTTTTTGATTGTACGGCAATCATCCGGGGTAATGGACAAGTGATCCATCCCATTTCTTTCATTTCTTTAAATGCTTTCCATATGCCGATAAGGCCTGTGCCACCGCCCGCTGGGTAAATGATTACATCTGGAAGTTGCCAGTTAAGCTGTTCGGCAATTTCGTAACCCATTGTTTTTTTACCTTCAATTCGGTAAGGTTCTTTCAGGGTTGAGATATCAAAATACTTATTATTATTGTTAATTTCTGAGGCTTTTTTTGCACAGTCGTTAATTAAGCCGTCAACCAATATCAAATCGGCTCCATAAAGTTCACATTCCTGCTTAAAAACGGCTGGTGTTTGTGATGGCATTACTACTGTACATTTTATTCCTGCTTTGGCACAATATGCGGCCAGCGCTCCGCCCGCATTTCCTGCTGTGGGCACAATACATTTTGTAATCCCAAGTTCCTTTGCTTTGGATATCGCCATACTGATACCCCTTGCCTTAAATGATCCCGTTGGGTTAAATGATTCGTCTTTCATTAACAATTTATCAAAACCATATTCGCGGGCCATTTTATTCAAGTGATGGATAGGTGTCATGCCTTCGCCAAGACTAACAATATTTTGTTTGCTTAATACAGGTAACAAGACTGAATATCGCCACATAGTATGCTCTGTTAAATCCAATACTGATTTTGGTGGTGCAGATAGTAGGTCGTAATCAACAACCAAAGGCTTGTTACAGCAGGTTGCATAACTGTTAATCTCAGTAATGCTGTATTCTTGTTTACAATTTGAACAAGAAAGATTTTTTGCTAAACTGTATGGCTGGGTTGATATATTCATATTCCAAAACTAAAAATTATACTATAACCAAAACAATCTTTTATATTATAGTATATAACGAATAGTTATAATGAATTTTTACAAAACCGAATAAATGTCTTGCATAATTCGTTATTTTCGGTGCCATGCCGCTGTATAAAAAAGAAGTTACGGATGATCTGAAAATCCTCAATATGAACGGTAACAAGGTCGCCATCTTTCAGTTCTTTCAATACAGACCCTTTTGGTAAAAAACCAAGGCAATTATCTTCTCGTAAAAAGTTTTTAAGCGCTTCGGTTCCTCCTAAGCGTACATTTACATTGAGGGCAGCTAGTTTAAGTCCATGCTTTTCGAGATTGTATTTTAATGCGGCTAATGTTCCTGAACCATGCTCCCTTAATACCACTGGATAATTTTTTATTTCTTGTACAGTTAGCGATTTTTTTTTCGCCAATGGACTCTTTGCGCTGCATACGGCAATCACTTCATCAGTACCAAAGGGCTGATAAGATATAGCGGCATTTTTTTTCTTGCCTTCCACAATTCCAATATCAATATCATGATCGGCCAATGCTTTTAAAATGGTATCGGTATTGCGGTTGAGCAGACTTATTTTTACTTCTGGAAATGTTTGATGAAAAGCAGATAATATCTTGGGGATGATATACAATGCTACTGTAGTACTGGCACCAAGTTTTAATTGTCCTTTTGCTTTTAACTGGTCATTCATTACGCTCATTTCAAACTCCAGTTCATTTTGTATTTTTTTTGCTGCTTTAAGACGCTCTAGTAGTAAACTTCCGCCACGACTAAGCTGTATGGCATGACCTTTTCTTTCAAATAAAGTTGTCTTGTAAAAGAACTCTAAAGCTTTTATATGTTTACTGATGGCTGGCTGGCTGATAAACAATACTTCGCTTGCCTTAGAAAAACTGAGTAAGGTGGCTACTTCAATAAATATTTCATGACGGGTGGAAAGCATGATGTTTTTTTAATGTTACACATTTTATTGCTTTTACATGCTCGATTTGCAAGTTGATAAGCTATTTATTTTTAACAATTGGACCGCTGTTATGAAGACCATTGTTTTTTGTTGATGACGAATTAGCATTTTATTCTTAAGTATAATCACAGCCCAGAGCTAAGGCAGTGGACTGATGCAACTTTTATCTTGATTTGATAGTAATTGTAAATTTATAAAATATAACTGTCACTTATATAGCATTGGATGAAGCGGGTTATTGTGCAATCTTGGAGTTTTTCTGCTTTTAATGAAAATAAGCAATGATTGAAGCCCTTTATTACAAAACCCACACGAACAGCATTTTCTTAAAAGAGATATAGATATGCAGCGTAACGTTTGTGTGTTTACCTATTCTTTTTGACTTTCTATGTACAAGATATCATCAAATATCACTTTTATATCTTTCTGTTTTTTGTTAAAAACTATAATTATTTGTCGCGTTAGATGAAAATAGAATTTATTCAAAACAAACAATTCGCTCCTGTTCTCTAAATTTCTATATGGCTTAAAAAATTAGTGAAAGCTATCGGTTTAAATAAGTAATCATCTACATTTAATTTGGAACTAAAACAAACAAACAAGTATAAATATTTAATTATTTGTGGAACCACAATTTTGAATGATGAATGAAATAATTAATATAACCTCTTTGAAATTTATAATATCTAAAACAATTCTATTTAAATTACTGATTTTATTAGCAATATAATACGAAAGTAAACTACTGAAATTTTTAGCTATTTATTACTTTGCATTTTTACTTAATTCGGCAACTCCTAACACACAACGTATGAAATTAAACATGTTAGAGATGAGTATTTACATAATTTCAATAATAAAAGACATCTATATCTTTTATTATTGAAATGCATATGATATCTTTGCTGTTGCATATGGGAATATTTTCAAAAACATGTGAGTACGCAATTAGATCAGTTTTTTTTATAGCTCATAAAACCGCTGATGGAGGGAGAGTAGGCATCAAAGAAATAGCAAAAGGAATTAGTTCTCCAGAACCTTTTTTAGCTAAAATTTTACAAGATTTAAGTAGGAGGGGTATTGTACAATCTGTAAAAGGACCAAATGGAGGCTTTTTTATGGATAAAAATACTTTAAAACGTCCGCTAGCAGATGTTGTTGAGGCAGTTGATGGCAATAATTTATTTACTGGCTGTGGTTTGGGTTTAGAATATTGTTCGGAAAGCAATCCTTGTCCTTTACACCATGAATTTAAGGACATTAGAAATAAAATACACCATATGTTATTGACTACTTCTATTGAAGATTTTAACGACGATTTAAATTTAGGTATCATCAGTTTAAAGAAATAATTTTTTATAGTTATAAAAAAGATAAAAAGGTATTAATATCAATATAAATGAAAATGCTTAAAAAATGTTTAGGATTTATTGGTAGCTGGTTCATTCTGAGTATGTTTCCATTTTATGGATTTGCAGCATCGGGGCATATAAATGATGTTAATTTATGGAGTACTACGATTATTTTTGGCAGTTTGCTCATTCTTGTGGTTTTAGCCTTTCGGTTAATAAGAGGAGCTAAAAAGTTAAATGAAGCTGCTCATCAGAATAAGAAAGATGGGGCCGAATGGATTAATCATAAACTCTATGATTTTAATGCAGATCAATTAGAGATTTTGATTAAAAAGGTCAATAAGTTGGAAAATGATAATCAGTCAAAACCCACAGAAAATTAAAATGAAAAGATATTTTACATGCTTTATGATGTTGCTACCTGCCTTTAGTGTTCAGGCTGCAAGCGAGCAAAATAGCCAGTCGGTTTTAACCAATCCAGGTGTATTAATTACCATTGCACTGATTCTTATTCCCTTATTAATTGTTGTCTATTTAGCTGTTGTAAAAGTTAGAAATTTGGTAAAAAAGGTACGTTTAAGGGAGGCCATAGAACAGGGAAACGAAATTTTAAATGCGTTAAAAGATGACGACTTAAATACTCTTGAACAAGAATTAATAAAGCGGAAAGCTGCAGTTGATTATTCTTTAAACGATCATGAACTCGGTGGAGATTTAAAAGCAGAAGATAAGAAAGGCTTAATCCATCAGGTGAACGAAATAAATACAGCAAGGTTCATACCATCAAAAAAACGTTCAACAATAAGACCAAAGGTAGACCCTGCCTTATCTAGATTGGTAATTTGGTATTTAATGTCAGCCACTTTTTGGTTGGTTCTAGGGACTTCTATTGGCGAATATTTGGGGATTAAATTTGTTAGTCCTGATGTAGATCATATCAGTTGGTTAAGTTTCGGACGATTAAGGCCAGTACATACCAATATGGTTTTTTGGGGATGGTGTTCTTTAGCTATGATTGGCTTAGGTTATTATGTGGTTTATACAGTGAGTAATACCGTCGTAAAATCTTTAAAAAGTGCTTGGTATGCCTTATGGTTAATAAATGCATCTGTTTTAATAGGTAGTATTTCTTTAATGGCAGGTATTAATAATGCAGGAGGAGAGTACCGCGAGTATATATGGCCTATCATGCTGCTTTTTGCTATTGGACTGGTGATTACTCTATTCAATTATATACAGATTATCGCCAAAAGGACTACTAAAGAAATATACATCTCTAACTGGTATATTGTATCGGCGGCAATATTTACAGTTGTAATCACGCTGGTCGCTTACTTGCCTTTTTGGCAAAATGGTTTAGGGGAAACAATAGCTCAAGGTTATTATATGCATCAAGGGGTTGGGATGTGGTTTATGCTCTTCAGTTTAGGTTTAATTTATTATTTCTTACCTCAACAATTGAACACCCCTATTTACTCTTATAGTCTAGGAATACTCGCTTTTTGGACACAAATTCTTTTTTATACGGTTATTGGGACCCATCATTTTATTTTTAGTGCTATTCCTTGGTGGTTACAAACCACCGCCATTATTGGTAGTATGGGAATGCTAATTCCAGTAGCAGCTGGCACAACTAATTTTTTAATGACGATGAAAGGGAACTTTCATAAAATTGGATCAAGCTATACTTTACCATTTTATTTGGTAGGGATTGTATTTTATTTTTCTGGCTCTTTTCAAGGCACTGCTGAGGCATTTAGATCAGCAAATTTGTATTGGCACTTTACAGATTTTACAGTCGCCCATTCGCATTTAACCATGTACGGAATTATTGCTTTTATGTTATGGGCATTTATTTATACGCTAGTACCTAGATTAACAGGTAAAGAACCAAAACACGTTTTGGTAGGAGCGCATTTTTGGATGGCATTTATCGGTTTACTTTTTTACACCATCCCATTAATGATTGGAAGTACATTAAGAGGCATAGCTTGGCAAGAAGGACAACCTTTTATTGATACAGTTGTCACAATGGCTCCTTATTGGTTATGGCGAGCAATCGGCGGTTCTTTAATGTGGGCATCTCACCTCATTTTTGCTTATAATTTGTATTTCATGATTCGCCAAACAGATGATATTGATACACAAACTGCTGTATTCGATCAACTGAAAAAAATAAATTAATTTATCACATGGAAATATATAATCATCATAAACGCTTATTTACCATTGCTTTGGTGTTTTTTCTGGCGCTTACATTTTTTGCCGCAATAATTCCAGCGTATCAGGCGCAAGAAAACAATGCCCCTTTACCTAACAGTAAACCATTAACAGAACAAGAAACATTAGGTAAAGCTATTTTTGTAAAAGAGGGTTGTATTGCTTGCCATACGCAACAAGTTAGAAATGTAGATATGGATAAAGTATGGGGAGATCGTCCCAGTATTGCAGCAGATTATGCAGGAAATACCCGTACAGATATTTGGCGAAATACGGCAAACCTTTTAGGCTCAGAGCGTACCGGACCAGATTTAACCAATATTGGCATCAGACAACCCGGAAAAGATTGGCACCTATTACACTTATATAATCCGCGTTCAGTTTCTACTGGCTCTATTATGCCTGCTTATCCTTGGCTTTTTGAAGTTAAAGAGAACAGTAATAAAAATGATATAAAGGTGATGGTTCCGAATGAATTTAGACAAGGAATTGTAGGGGATATTGTTGCTACGCCTGAAGCGATGCAATTGGTAGCTTATTTACAATCATTAAAACAAACCAAATTACCTGATGGCAAACCTGTCCCAATCTTTCTATATCCAAAGCCAGAATCAAAAGCATTAGCAGGTTCTAATAATGGAAGTGTTGAATTAGACGGTAAAAGTTTATATGCAGTAAATTGTCAAAGCTGTCATCAAGAAAATGGAGAAGGACTTAAGGGTGCATTTCCATCTTTAAAAGGCAGTCAAATTGTGCTGAATGACGACCCAAAGACGTTGACAACTATTATTATGAAAGGTTATAACGGACGCGTGAGTGAAGGTTATGGATTGATGCCTGCAGTTGGTTCAAATAATAATCTAAAACCAGATGAAGTAGCAGCTATAATGAATCATGAGCGTAATAGCTGGGGTAATAAAGCAAGAAAAGTAGATCCAGCCGAAATAAAAAAAATAATTGATTTAATTGGAAAATGATGCGGAAATTAAGTTTAAATAAATATCGGAAGCTGATTCTAATAGTATTCTTAATTCTTATAAACCATATTCCAACTATGGCGTGTGAGGCTTGTAATCAAAATCAGCCTAAAATATTAAGAGGTATTACACATGGCAATGGTCCACAAAGCAATTGGGATTATTTTGTGGTTATCATTATGGTTTTGGTAACACTTTATTCTCTGTACGCGGCTGTGAAATGTTTTGTAAAACCATCTGAAAAAAAATATAGCCATATTAAAAATACTATTTTAAATCAACAATAATGAAAAGCAAAAGCTTGGTCACTTTATTTATTGATGACGAATTACAACCAATTGGTAGTTTCCCAACTCCAGTTTCTTTTGAATTAGATACTCGAAAACTAACTGATGGTCAGCACACTTTAAAAATTGTGAGTAAGGATCAGAACGGGAAAGAAGGTCTCAAATTGATTCCGTTTACGGTAAGAAATGGACCTGCAATAGCTATAGAAGGTTTAAAAAAAGATGAAGTAGTCGATGGAATTGTGCCTCTGATGATTAACGCTTATGGCAAAGGCAATCAAACATCGTTTGTTTTACACGGGAGCGAAACGCCGCATAGTATTCCTATTTGGATTATTATTCTGCTCATTTTATTTATAGGATGGGCAACATTTTATGTTATTACCTCAGGTGCAATTGCTTTGTTTTAATCTTAAAAAAAATAAGATGAAAGATATTAAAGACCTCAAAGATATTCAAATTTTTGTCGATCAGTTTTACCAAAAAGTTAGAGAAGATCAATTTATTGGACCTATTTTTTTAGCACAGATAGAAGATTGGGAACCCCATTTAAATAAGATGTATGGGTTTTGGAATGCCGCTCTTTTTGGAGTGCCTGGTTTTAAAGGAAATCCATTTGCAAAACATGCCCCTTTAGGATTGAAACCTAATCATTTTACAAGATGGATTGCTCTTTTTAATCAAGTGATTGATCAAAATTTTGAAGGAGTAATGGCTGCAGAGGTTAAAAATAGAGCTCAATTAATGGCAACCATGTTTATGAAAAGATTAGAATTATTAAATGGGGACACGTATCATGTAATTGTTTAGAGATAATCCATTCAATTATAATTGAATATCGTTTAAATCAATTAAGAACATCATCTTCAATTAATTATGCCAATTAAAAGAAATTCAAATATTGTAGCTTTATCCAAAGACCATCATTTTGGATTATTGTTTTGCTGGAAAATAACTGAAGGAATTAAAAAAAATATTCCTTTACATAGGATAAAGTCATATGTAGAATTTTTTTGGAAGAATCATTTAGCTGTTCATTTTAAGGAAGAGGAAGAATTACTTTTCGATCCTATTAACGATCCTTTTTGTGATAAGGCAAAAGAAGATCATCAAATTATCAGAAAAGAAATTGAAAAAATAATGAATAATGAAGAGAGAGGCAAACATGATTACCTGCATTTAGCTCAACTTATCAATCAACATATCCGTTTTGAAGAAAGAGTATTGTTTCCAAATTTAGAATTGTTGTTGTCTGAACAGAAATTAGAAGAAATTGGACGTCGTTTAGCTCAATTTCATACTGTTTATAAAGATGATTATGCAGATGAATTTTGGATAAAAGCCTAATTCTTTATGACTGTAATTATCAAGATAGAGGTGATTTACGATGGCAATAGCTATTTTCTGCAAACAACAAAACATGCTTATGCCAATTTAATGGTATTACTCCTTAATGAATTAACAGATGAAGATTTTGGCGATTGTAAAGGTATGGGGAAGTGTGGTACTTGCTTGATTGAGATTTTAGAAGGTAACGATGATTTGGAAAGACAAGATAGAAATGAAGAAACTACGTTAAGTAAAATGAAGATCAATCAGTCTAATATTAGATTGGCTTGCCAGCTTTTGGTTGACGAAAGTTTAATGGGAATAAAAATTAGGGTTATATAAATTTAAAGCATAAAAAAATGGTGATTAAAGATGTATTAGAACAATTAGCAAATCAAGATACCCATCAACCAAGCATCAAAATATTAAGGAAAGGAAAGGACTATAAAGTAATTGTATTAGGCTTTAAAAAAGGAATGATTTTGAAAGAGCATTCAACGCCCATTCCTGCTAAACTTGTAGTAATTGAAGGCAAGGTGAATTACAAAGAAGTAGACAAGGCTTTGGTTTTAGATAAATTTGACGAGTTAGATATTTCTGTAGATGTGATTCATGCAGTGGAAGCTTTGGAAGATAGTATTTGCTTTCTTATACAGGGAGCGTAACTTTATAATAAAAGAAAATATAATTTTGCTCTTTTATTCCCGATTAAAAAAAAGCACATTTAAGAATTTTCATTCATTTAATGCAGAGAGATTTGGCTTAATTCTTATTTTTATGAATACATCCATAAATAACAAGGATGAAAAATTTAAAAGCTCTTTTATTTGATCTTGATGGAACCCTTATAGACTCCGAGTATTTTCATTATGAATGCTGGAATGAGATCCTTGAAGAATATCAGGTTAAACTGACTTATGAAGATATTCTTCCGTAAGAGCAAGTTCAAGTTCTTTTTTTCCTTCTTCGGCAATGTCTATTGCATAACTT